>DATKUQ010000468.1:0-11518 GCA_035530495.1 Burkholderiales bacterium | reverse complement strand
TGAACATGGCGATGTCGACCAGCGCGGCCACAGGTTTGCCGGCCTTGGTGATCAGCACTTTCCCGTGCCGGTACTGGACCTCATTCAGCAACTCGCCGAGGTTTTGGCGTACGGTCATTGCAGCGGCTTCGCGGATCATGGTAGTTACCTCAATTGATATGGTTAATGTAATCATATCATTCGGCGCAAAGCGACGCAATTGGGGCTGCCGCACGCGCTGACATTGCGACAAGGCGATGTTGGCTGTCCTCGACAGGGCGACGCTCGATCTGGATGCAGAGTTCCATCCGGACGACTGCGACCTCGGCATCAACGACGGCAAAGTCAGGGACCGTCACGATATCGGGGAAAGCCAGCGTGGACATACCGCCTGGTACGCTGAACAGCGTGCTAAAGCAGGCGGGTCTAAAGAAACAGGAGTGATACCCATGAGATACCTCGTGGTTGTTGAACAAGACCCCTCCTCCTACGGAGCTCACGTTCCGGACCTTCCGGGTTGCATCGCGGCCGGCGAGACCAAGGAAGAGGTTCTTTCGCTTATTCGAGAGGCCATTGAATTCCATATCGAAGGCCTCAAGCGGCAGGGTCAGCCAATACCCGGTCCCGCCTCGATGAGCGAATTGGTGGAAGTGGAAGCGGCTTAGCTCGCTGCTTCGAACCACCAGATCGTGTTCAGCCGCCACCTCCACGTGAATGGGCGGCGACGACACCAAGGCGAAGCTGCTCGCCCACCATGGCGCGGGGCTGATTCAGCCGCAGGGGAAGGAGTGCCTGCCGCATCCGGAGTTTCTGGCGTGGCACCGGGCGGAGGTGTTCAGGGAGCCGGCGCGGGAGTAGCGGGCGCAAATTGCCGCCCCCTGGCCTATTCAGCTCCGGGGCAGAGGGGACCTCTCTCGCTCGTTTGGGTGGGAATCGTTAGCGCATCACGCCGCATAGCGCTGAATTTCCACTTCCACATGACGGCGGGCGGTTTCTTCGGCATCGGCGTAGACGCGGCGGGCGATGGGTTCGCTCAGGTAATACTCGCCGCAGTCTTCGCAGATTTCGGCGGGGACGTCGCGAATGACCACCACTGTGTTGTCACGTTGCAGCGTAACCGTTGTAGTACCGGGATGCGTATGGCCGGTCTTGCAGATGGTGCATTTCATCACGACCTCCGTTTCTTGTAGGCCTCGTCCCACGTCACGGGATCAGGCCGATAAATCGTAACCAGGTGACATTCGCCGCTTCCCGGGTCGCGTGCAACGACGGCATGAACCGGCTGGCCTCCGTGGAACCCCAATATCAAGGTGCTGGGGAAAGGCTGGTCATCCGGATAATCCGCAATGACCTCGCCGCTCGAGACAACCTGCGCCACCGCATCCGGATCAATTCCGCGCTGGAACATGCGCTCGAAAGCGTGGCGGGAAAAGTGCAGGTTCTTACAGTCCATAGCCTATCCTTTCCCGGACCGCACCGCTATGACCACGTCATTTTCCTCATCGCGAAGTCAGGCAGGAGTTTATCACTGGTGCAGCGGCGCATGCCATGAACGCTCAATCCCCGGGTCCCCCGAAGACGGAGTTTCGCGAACGATCCCGTGCATGGGCGGCGACGACACCAAAGCGAAGCTGCTCGCCCACCACGGCGCCGGCCTGATTCAGCCGCAAGGCAGGGAGTGTTTGCCGAACCCGGAGTTTCTGGCGTGGCACCGGGCGGAGGTGTTCAGGGAGCCGGCGCGGGAGTAGCGGGGGCTGGCGGCGCGTAACGGAACGCACGTCCAGGTTTGGACAGACGCAACGCGCTCAAACAAGCAAGCCGCCCGGACACGCCGGAAGGCGGTGCGGAGCTAACGGGGAGGTTAGGCACCAAAATCAGCCTCTGGGGTATTATTGGAAGAGTTAGCAGGAGGAATTCCTTATGGCACAACCGATCATTCACTGTGACCCAGAAATCCAGGGCGGCGTGCCGGTGTTCTACGGCACACGGGTTCCGGTAAAGAATCTGTTCGACTGCCTCGAAGCCGGCGACACCCTCGATCAATTCCTGCACTCATTCCCCTCTGTGGCAAGGGAGCAAGCCGTCGCGGCGCTGGAACTGGCGCGGGAGGCGCTGGTCCCCGATGCGCATCCTGCTTGACGAGTCCCTTCCGATCGAGCTACGCGACGAGTTGGCCCAACACGCCGTTCGCAGCGTCCAGGAGATGGGCTGGTCCGCACTGAAGAATGGCGAGTTGTTGCGCCGCGCGGCTGAACGGTTTGACGTATTCGTGACCGCTGATCAAAACCTGCAGTACCAGCAGAACCTGCAGATGCTTCCACTCGCTGTGGCCGTGCTCGTCGCCAAGAGCAATCGCATCCAGTCCCTCAAACCATTGGTTCCGCAACTCGTCTCAGCGCTCGCGTCCCTCGAACCGCGAACACTGGTCCGGGTCGGCGCTTGACTTGTATTGGAGCGGTCGTGCCGGAAGCGCCGCCGCCGCGTTTCGGGAGAAGGTACTGCTCGCCCACCACGGCGCCGGGTTGATTCAGCCGCAGGGGAAGGAGTGTTTGCCGAACCCGGAGTTTCTGGCGTGGCGCAGTGCGGAGGTGTTCAGGGAGCCGGCGCGGGAGTAGTGCTGGTCGGCTCGGGGGCGGGCCTCCTACAAGATTGCGCCGATTTTGTAGGAGGGGCGCCCCCGCCCCGACCACAACGTTAATCGAAGCCCAATCGGCCCGGGGGCGGGCCTCCTACAATGGGGCAAGGGGCCGGGTTTAGGATCGTTTAGGCGGCAGCATCGGGATTTGTTTCTCGTGGCGGGTCAGCGCTTCAAGGCGACGTCACCCGCCCGAAGCCCTAGCCTGCGAGCGCAGGGTGCGGGCGATAACCGCGCGGGGCTAAATTAGCGCTTTACGCTATTTTAGATTTTGCGTAATATCTAAAACAGTATCCGGGCTTATTCTAGTTCCCCAGGAGCGCTCCGATGAAGCAGTTCCGGGCCGGCCGCTTGGTCCGGCAGGCGCACTATCAGAGTTTCCAGCCCAATCCCATCAATCGCGCCTGGGTGGTGGACGATATGGCCCTGCTCCAGCTCCTCGGCCAGGCGGACCGGGAGCTGGGCCGGCTGGACATGTATTCCGAGTACATCCCGAACATCGACCTCTTCATCAGCATGCATGTGCTGAAGGAGGCGACGCAGTCGAGCCGAATCGAGGGGACGCAGACCAACATGGAGGAGGCGCTGCTGGAGAAGGAGGACGTGGCACCGGAGCGGCGCGACGACTGGGAAGAGGTGCAGAACTATGTGAAGGCGATGCACGAGGCAGTGGACCGTTTGCAGACCCTGCCGCTCTCTGCGCGGCTGATGCGCGCGGCGCACAAGACCCTGATGCAGGGGGTGCGCGGCAAGAACAAGCACCCGGGCGAGTTCCGGCGCAGCCAGAACTGGATCGGCGGGGCGACGATAGCCGATGCGGTGTTCGTGCCGCCGGTGCACTCGTCCATCGCCGGGCTGATCGGCGACATCGAGCAGTTCGTGCACAACGACAAACAGCATTTCCCCGAACTGCTGAAAATCGCGCTGGTGCATTACCAGTTCGAAACCATCCACCCTTTCCTCGACGGCAATGGCCGCGTCGGGCGCTTGCTGATCACCCTGTATCTGGTGAGCCGGGGAATATTGAAGCAGCCGGTGCTTTACCTGTCTGACTTTTTCGAGCGCAACCGCCAGCTCTACTACGACAACCTGATGCGGGTGCGGCAGAAGAACGATTTGCTGCAATGGTTCAAGTTCTTCCTGGTCGGGGTGATCGAAACCGCGAAAAGCAGTACCACGACCTTCGATCGCATCCTCAAGTTGAAAAGCCAGGTCGAGGCGCAGCTGCAGACGCTTGGCAGCCGCACGGCCAATGCGCAGAAGGTGATGGTCTATCTGTATCAGCGCCCGGTTGTGAATGCGGCCAAGGTGGGCGAGGTAGCGGGCGTGTCGCCCGCATCGGCATACAAGCTGATTGCCGATCTCGAGCGCTTCGGCATACTGAACGAAGTCACCGGGGCGAGGCGCGGCAAGATGTATAGGTTCGACGCCTATCTGTCGTTGTTCAAATAAGAGCTGGAGGCCGCGCACATCACGTGGTTCCAGGCCGCTACTTGGATGGCCGGACGTGGCGCAAATGGGCCTCGCGCCCGCGCTCGCCGCACCACAGGATCTTCGACCTCGGCGCGTTCACCGTGCTGCCGGGGAACCACCGGATCGTGTTCAGCTGCGCTGGTCGGCCCGGGGGCGGGCCTCCTACAACGTTGCGCCGATTTGATCCGCGCTTCGCCTATTGCTGCCGCGTCAATGGCGCTCGTAACCGCGATCACCACGATCACCGCGGTCGCCATGATCACCGCGATCACCGCGATCTCCGCGATCTCCGCGATCGTAGCCGCGATCGTAGCCGCCGCCGTAGATGCCGAAGCCGATCGACGGCGCGGCGTAGGCCGGCGCGTAATAGCGGGGCCGCCCGGGATTGACCGGAACCACCATGCACCCGCTGAGCGCGGCGAGCATCGATACGAGAAACGTTACTTTGATGATCTTCATGTTTTCGATCTCCTTGGCGCAGTTTAGGCGCCCGGTCGGTCGCAATCTCCCGAAAATGTGTAACAGGGGTGTAACAGTGTGTTGCTTGTGATCGGGTCGCGGGCGGGTTGCCGCCGCCCTCACCCTGTCCCTCTCCCCGCAGGGCGGGGCGAGGGGACGTGTGCCCTGAGTGGCGCTCTGGCACGCCGCCGCCGATCGCGATCTGCCCGCGGCGGGTATGATTGCTTCTGCGGTCACATACGTTAGCGGTAACGCGGTAGTTTGCGCGGCGCGCGAAAAAGCGGCTAGTGCTGCGACGTTTTCTTCCACAACCATCACTGAGTCCGGCCTATGACCAACAGCGCGCGTTATCCCGAATTTCTAGTCAGCACCGATTGGCTGGCGCAGCATCTCGACGATCCGCGCGTGCGGGTTCTCGATCCTTCGACCCTGCTGATCCCCGTGCCCGACTACTCGAGGTACGAGACGGTCCCGGCGCGCGACGATTTCGACAAGAGCCATGTGCCGGGCGCCGCCTTCGTGGACGTGCAAGGCGAACTCTCCGCGCCGGATGCGCATTTGCGTTTCATGCTGCCGGATGCGCAGACGTTTGCAGGCGCGATGGCCGGGTACGGCGTGTCGGACGACAGCTTCGTCGTCGCCTATGCCACGGCCAATCACTGGTGGGCGACGCGGCTGTGGTGGATGCTCAGGGTGTTCGGGCACGAGCGCGTGGCGGTGCTCGACGGCGGGTTTCAGAAATGGCTGGCAGAGAAGCGCCCGCTCGAGACCGGCGCTGCCGCGCCGCGCCGGCGCGGCAGCTACACGCCGCGCGAGCCGAACCGGGCGCTGGTGGCGACGCGCGCAGACGTGCTCGCCGCGATCGGCGCGGGCGACGTGTGCAACATCAACGCCCTGCGTCCGGAGCAGCATGCCGGCACGGGCGGCGTGACCTACGGCCGCCGCGGACACATCGCCGGCAGCGTCAATGTTCCCGCCGCGGCGAACGTCAATGCCGACAATACGTTCAAGAGCATCGCGGAGCTGCGTGCCCTGTACGCGCAGCCACTGCAACAGCCGAAGGTCATCACCTACTGCGGCGGCGGCATCGCCGCCACCAGCGTCGCGCTGGCGCTGGAAATGCTGGGGCACAGGAACGTCAAGGTGTACGACGCGTCGCTCACCGAGTGGGCGGCCGATCCTGAATTGCCGATGGAGGTGTGAGCGGGGGCTTGCGCTGCGGCACTAAGGCGAGGCCGCTCGCGGGCCGCGGCGCCGGGGCTACAATAGGGCGGCGCGCAACCGAGCGCGCTTCACCGAATCGAGGATCAAGGCCATGACCGGCGACAACCCGATCGAAGTCATCCACGACATGCTGAAGATGATGGTCAGCCGCAAGGCGTCCGACCTGTTCATCAGCGTCGGCTTTCCGCCGGCAATGAAGATCGACGGCCAGGTGACGCCGATCTCCGAGCATGCGCTCACCGAGACGCATACCAAGACCTTCGCGCGCGCGCTGATGAACGACAAGCAGCTCGCGGCGTTCGAGGCGACCAAGGAATGCAACTTCGCGGTCGCCTCGGCCGGCATCGGGCGCTTTCGCGCCAGCGCCTACATGGACCAGAACGGCGTCGGGCTGGTGCTGCGCACCATCAACACGAAGATACCGACCATGGAGGAGCTCGGCCTGCCGGCGATCCTGCGCGAGGTGGCGATGTCCGAGCGCGGCCTGGTGATGGTGGTGGGCGGCACGGGCTCGGGCAAATCGACCAGCCTCGCGGCCATGATCGGCTACCGCAACGAGCACAGCCGCGGCCACATCATCACCATCGAGGACCCGGTGGAATTCGTGCACGAGCACCGCCACTGCATCGTCACCCAGCGCGAGGTGGGCGTGACCTGCGAGTCCTGGGATGCGGCGCTGAAGAACACGCTGCGCCAGGCGCCCGACGTGATCCTGATCGGGGAGATCCGCGACCGCGAGACCATGGAGCACGCCATCGCGTTCGCCGAGACCGGGCACCTGTGCCTCGCCACACTGCATGCGAACAGCGCGAACCAGGCGCTCGACCGCATCATCAACTTCTTTCCCGACGACCGGCGCCAGCAGCTCCTGATGGACCTGTCGCTCAACGTGCGCGCGCTCCTGTCGCAGCGCCTGGTGCCGCGCGAGGACGGCAAGGGGCGCGTCGCCGCGTTCGAGATCATGCTCGACTCGCCGCTGATCAAGGACATGATCTTCAAGGGCGAGGTGAACAAGATGAAGGAGCTGATGACGCGCTCGGTCGAGCTCGGCATGCAGACTTTCGACAAGGCGCTGTTCGACCTGTATCAGGCGAACGTCATCAGCTACGAAGACGCGCTGCGCTTCGCCGATTCGCACAACGACCTGCACCTGAAGATCAAGCTCGCGCCCGGCGGCCGGCAGCCCAAGGACTTCGGCGAAAAGACCGACATGCACGTGGTCTAGCGGCCGGCGGTACGAGGAAATCAGCCCTGCCACACGCCGTAGCCTTCGTCCTGCAGTCCGATCGCCAACTCCACTTCCATTTCCCTTGCGGCCTCGTAGGGCATGGGGTTGTAGACCTCGTATAGCTCCGGCAACAGCCGAAGTCCGTAGAGCCGCACGTACTTGTTGGATTTGATCCCCGCCTTGTGTTTGTCGAAGCGCTCGTCCGGCGCGAGGCCGGTCATGCCCACATAGACGCAGGGCTTGCCTGGCGCATAGGCCGGGTTGCACTTCCTGAACCTCGGCTCGTCGAGGACGTCCTTCGACAGCTCGACCACATAGACGTTGTGGTGATGGCGCAATGCCGTCTACCTCGGGCAGGGCACTTGAAACATTATGAAAATCACGATTTCAAAAGCGGTCATTCCGAGCAGAGCGAGGAATCTGCTGTCAAATCAGGAAAGAAACAGATGCCTCGGCCTAAGGCCTCGGAATGACAACTCATTTTGAAATGGGTTATTAGCTTTTCGAGGCCCTGACGAACGCGATCGAGGACAGGAATATTTCCAGGTCCTTTTCGTAGTCGGCGGAGTTTTCGTGGTTGATCTGAATCCATTCCCTGTTGCTCGGCCTGCCCTTGGGCGTAAAGGGAACGACGCTGTCCATCGAAAACTGGAGGTTGGCGGCGTCCGATGCCGCAAGCTTCACCCCCACGCCGCCGTTGCAGATGCAGGCGAACATCTTCTTGCCGACGAAGTAGGCAAGCAGGCCGGTCATTTCTCCCGCCTCCACGCCGGGGAGTTTGAGCAGCATGGTGTCCAGGACCTGCTTGTGGCTCAGGTCGACGGGGTCGGGGGTCGTCATGGATTTAACGCGAGCAGGGTTCCGGCGTCGCGGATATCCTCAAGCAGCTTCGGCGACTGGGGCTGCATAGACCGTTTGGCGCGTCTTGTTTACCGAGTCAATAAAATAGGGGTTTTTCAGCGTGCCGACCATCACCAGATCGACCTTTCGGCCAAACAGCACCTCGAGATCTTCGTTCAGACCGAAGTAGCGGTGAAAGAGGCTGTCGTCGCCTTCGGGATCGAATTCGATCAGAAAGTCGAGATCACTGGTCTGCGGATCGAAAGCTCCAGTAGTCGCGGAGCCGAACAACTCCAGCTTGCGCACGCCATAGCGGCGGCACAAGGATGAAACTTGCGCGAGTTGTGGATCAATAAAGCTATGCATGGCAGACTCCGCGGAAATTATGCCATCAATCCCTCGTTGACGGCGATCAGCTTGGCCACGGTCGGCGCCGGTTTGATTCAGCCGCAATGCAGGGAGTGTTTCCAGCATCCTGAGTTTCTCGCGTGGCTAGAAGCGAAACAGCCGGCCCAAGGCGCCTCCAGGGCCGGAGCGCGAGAAGATCGGGCCTGCCCGCCCTTTCAAAACCCCGGCTCGGGCCGGGTGAGCTAGCCGCCCGCCTTGTTCTGCGCGTCCGCGCCGGCCGCTTTGGCGTTTTGTTTGCCCAGTTTCTTTTCTCGCTTGGCAATCCCCGCAAGCACCTTCCTGGTTCTTTGCTTGGCTCGCCGTTGCTTCAGCATCTGTGCATGACCCATTGGAGCCTCCAGTTGATATGTGGTTTGATCCCGCCTTAGTCTGATCCGTTTTCCTGCGCTTGGCTATGCGCATCGGCAAGCGGGCGATCTTTCTGCCGCTATGCGGCGCGCTGTTGGGCCGGTTTAATCAGGCATTCCGCCGGGATGCCGAGCCCCTGGTGCAGGCGCCATATCATCCTGAGCGTAAGCGGACGCTTGCGGTTGAGGATCTCGTAGATGCGGTTGGTGGGGCCGATCATGGACTCCAGGTCCTTGACCGCAAGCCCGCGCTGCTCCATGGCAAATTTGATGGCCTCGACCGGGTCGGGCATGTCCATCGGAAAGTGTTTGCGCTCGTAGGCCTCGACCAGGGTAACGAGGACATCCAGGCGTTCGCCTTCGGGCGTATTGGCGCGGGCGTTCATCAAGGACTCGATCTCCTTGAGCGCCGCCCGGTGGTCGGCCTTGGTCCTGACTGGTTTGATATTCATCGTGCTTGCTCCGTCAAATTTTCTGCGCGTCGATCCGGTCGTATTGGGCGTGAGTGCCGATAAACCGGATATACACCACGCGATATGCATAGTTGATCCACACTACCAGGCGGTATTTGTTACCCGCGATGTTGAAGACCACCCTGCCATCCTTGAGGATGCTGGCGTTGCCGAAGGCCGCTTTCACGTCGGCCGGCGAAGTCCAGTCAGCCGCCACGACCTGCCGATACCATGCCAGCGCCGGCTCGCGCGCATCGTCGCGCGCCGAAGCTAGTTGCCAGAACGTCTTCAGCGTGGACAGGGCGATGACACGCATGACACAGTATAGTCCCATTTTGGGACTGGCGCAATCTCGCCGGCTATCCCGGGAGGCGCGTTTCGGCGTTTGCGCTTCGTCAAGGGATGGCGGAATTTCGGCGGATGCGCGCCGCTAAGGGTCTGCTTGGCCGCGAAATGACGACCTCAAAGGATGTCATTCCGAGCAAAGCGAGGAATCTGCTGTCGAATTACAAAAGAAGCAGATTCCTCGCTTTGCTCGGAATGACGGCTCATGCGACGGCTCATTTAAAAGTGGGTTCTAAATGTCGACCAAATCCCGATCTACGCCCCGCCAACCTTGGCGCCGGGCAGGAAAGTCGTCGAGCGGCACGCCGAAGCTGTTCAGCGCCCAGGAGACCAGGTTGTACTGGCCGACGGTGAACACGACGTCCATCATCTGCTCGGTGGAGTAGCGCGACGCGAGCGTGGCCCAGGTCGCGTCGGACACCACGGAGTTCTCGAACAGCTCGTCGGCCGCCTTCAGCAGCGCGGCTTCGTGCGCGCTCCAGCCGGCGCCAGGGCCCGCTTTGACGCGCTCGATCTCGGCCGCGGTGACGCCGGCGCGCTTGGCGATCTCGACGTGCTGCGCCCATTCGTATTCGGACTGGTTGCGCCAGCCGATGCGCAGGATCAGCAGTTCGCGCTCGCGCACCGGCACGGTCTGCTTCTGCAGCACGTGGCCGGCGAACACGGTCCAGCGCCGCGTCAGGTCGGGATGGTTCATCATCACGCGGAACAGGTTGAGGTCGCGCCCGCCGACGCGATTCTTGGCGGCGGTGTCGGCCTCTGCGCCGGAGAGCGTGGCGAGGTCGCGCATCGGAATGCGCTGCTTGCGTTCGATCATCGGACTGGTCTCCCTTTCTTCAATTCGTCCTCGATGCGCGCGCACAGCGCGGCGGTGAAGGCCTTGGTGCCGAGCGGTCCGCCGAGGTCGGCGGTGCGCGTGGCGGGCTCCGCGATCAGCGCGTCGACGGCCGCTTCGATCAGGCGCTGCGCCTCGGCCAGGGCCGGGCGCCGGTGTTTCTGCGCGAGCCAGCCGAGCAGCATGGCGGCGGAGAGCAGCAGCGATACCGGGTTCGCGCGGTCCTGGCCGGCGATGTCGGGCGCGGAGCCGTGCTGCGCCTGCGCCATGCAGTGGGCGTCGCCGGCGTTGATCGAGGCGGCGAGGCCGAGGCTGCCGGAAAGCTCGGTCGCCTCGTCCGACAGGATGTCGCCGTACATATTGGTGGTGACGACGACGTCGAAGCGCGCCGCGTCGCGCACCAGCAGCGCCGCCATCGAGTCGACCAGCTGCTCGTCGCAGGCGACGTCGGGATATTCGGCCGCGACTTTGCGCACCTCGCGCAGGAACAGGCCTTCGGTGACCTTGAGCACGTTGACCTTGTGCACCGCCGTCACCCTGCGCCGGCGCGTGCGCGCGAGTTCGAACGCGGCGACTGCGATGCGGCGCGAGGCCTGGGCGCTGATCTTGCGCACCGACAGCGCGAGGTCCGGCGTCGGCATGAATTCGCCCACACCCTGGTGCATGTTGCGGTCGGCGTAGAAGCCCTCGGTGTTCTCGCGCACGATGACGAGATCCATAGCCGTGCGCCCGTAGTGCGGCAGCCCGGCGCGCGAGGCGGCGGGCCGGACGTTGGCGTAGAGCTCGAGACCGATGCGCATCGCGCCCGAAGGGTTGAGCCCGCCCTGCTCGGGCGGCGGATAACTCATCTGGTCCACCGGGCCCATGAGTATGCCGTCGGCGGCGCGGCAGGCTTCGAGCACCGCCGGCGCAAATGTGGTGCCCGCGGTTTTCAGGCTGGCGAGGCCGACCTCGTGCTGCTCGAACGCGAGACCCAGCCCTAGGCCCGCGTCGACCGCGCGCAACACGTCGAGCGTGGCCGCGGTGATCTCGGGTCCGATTCCGTCCCCCGGCAAAACTGCGATGCGCATGAATTCCTCCGCTGTGAGCGGCAATTATCTGCGAATTCTCTGCGGCGAGCTTCGTGGAGTTTGTGGGAGGGCCTGTGGAGTTTGATAGGGGTCGGGAAAGGTTGACCCTCCCCGCCCTCCGAACCGTGCGTGCAGTTCTCCCGCACACGGCTCTCCAGTCGGTGGTTATCCTCATCGGGGTTGGCTCGCCAGCATTCGGGCTTCGGTCATGGTGAAGAGCCCT
>DATKUQ010000467.1:0-2682 GCA_035530495.1 Burkholderiales bacterium | reverse complement strand
CGTGATGAGATCGTCCACCAAGACACCGATATAGGCTTGGTCCCGCCGCGGGCACCACGCATCCCGCCCCTGCACTTGCAAAGCGGCATTGACGCCGGCGAGCAAGCCTTGGGCAGCGGCTTCTTCGTAGCCGGTAGTGCCGTTGATCTGACCGGCGAAAAACAGTCCGGATATCGCTTTCGTCTCCAGCGAGGATCTCAGCCCGCGCGGATCGAAGTAATCGTACTCGATGGCGTAGCCGGGGCGCAGAATATGCGCCCGCTGCAAGCCTTCGATCGAACGCACCAGTTCCAGCTGCACGTCGAACGGCAGGCTGGTGGAAATCCCATTGGGATAGTACTCGTTAGTCGTAAGACCTTCGGGCTCGAGAAAGATCTGGTGGCTTGCTTTGCCCGAGAACCGGTGGATCTTGTCCTCGATAGAAGGACAGTAGCGCGGTCCTACGCCCTCGATGACCCCGGTGTACATGGGCGAGCGGTCGAGACCACCGCGAATGATTTCGTGGGTGCGCGCATTGGTGTGAGTGATCCAGCAGGGCAGTTGCCGCGGATGCATGGCGCGGCTACCCATATAAGAAAACACCGGCGCCGGGTCGTCACCAGGCTGCTCCTGCATCGCCGAAAAATCGATGGACCGCCCGTCGATACGCGGGGGTGTCCCGGTCTTTAACCTGCCCAAGGGGAGCTTCAACTCGCGCAAGCGCGCAGCCAGGCTGGTCGACGGCGGATCCCCCGCTCTCCCAGCCGGATAATTGACCATGCCGACGTGGATCAGTCCAGACAGAAAAGTGCCTGTTGTCAGCACCACTGCGCGCCCGGTAAAACGAATGCCCAGTTGTGTCACAACGCCGCATACCCGTTCGCCTTCCAACGTCAGGTCGTCCACCGCCTGCTGAAACAGGGTCAGATTTGGCTGGCTTTCCAGACGCGATCGGATCGCCTGCTTGTATATCAGCCGGTCGGCTTGCGCCCGGGTGGCGCGCACCGCCGCGCCTTTGCTCGAATTGAGTACGCGAAACTGGATGCCCGCTTCGTCAGTGGCGATGGCCATGGCGCCGCCCAGCGCATCGACTTCCTTGACCAGGTGTCCTTTGCCAATACCACCGATCGAAGGGTTGCAGGACATCTGCCCCAGGGTCTCGATATTGTGCGTGAGCAGCAGCGTATTGCTACCGGCCCGGGCAGCGGCGAGCGCAGCCTCGGTCCCGGCGTGCCCGCCGCCGACCACGATGACATCGAATTCGCTTGGAAAATACATGCGTCCGCTACCGTACTGAAGAGGCGCGATTTTACCCTCATTTCCAGCAAACCGTAAGCCATTGTTCCACGTGGAACAAAGAGAAAAGCCGGCTACTGCCGCCAGTTGAAACGAGGGCGTGCCAAGTCTGGGTTTGCGCCGCAGGAGAGCGCCGCTTCGATGTTCCACGTGAAACCTATGCCTGCTTCGATCTGCTGCCACGTTGATGTGCACAGCAAACGCATAGTTGCCCTAGGCGATCGCCGCCGGAGAGCGTTCCGGCAAACTGTCGGCGGCGTTCCCTTAGCCACGGAAACAATTGGTGGAAATGTTTCGCTTTCCACAACGAAGGCCCCGCCTGGGAGGCTACAGCGCCGCGACAATAAACAGGCGCCTGAAGGGAAAAAGGGTCTTGCCATCCGTTTGCCGCGGGTAGGCCTGCGCGACCAAGCGTCGGTATTCGGACTCGAAAACTGCACGCTTGTCCGGCGCCAGCGCGTCGAGAAAGGGCGCAAGCCAGGTTCCCTTGGTCCACTCCGCTACCGGGTTTTCGCCTTCGAGAACTTGCAGGTATTCCGTCTCCCAGATGTCCAGTGAGCGGGCCTTCGGTGCGAGCAAGTCGTAGTAGGCCGCAGGCGCAAGCACCGGCTGCGTGCGAAGCAGGCCGGCCAGCACGTCGTGCCATGTCGGACTGCAGGCAAGTTCGTGTATCAGGGTGTGCGAGGGTGCACCAAAATTGCGCGGCATCTGCACCGCGAGCACGCCGCCCGAGGCGACGTTTTCGCAAATCCGCGTGAACAATGCAGCATGGTCCTCCAACCAGTGCAGAGCCGCATTGGAAAAGACCAGATCAAATTTCTCCGGCGGGCTCCAGACGGCGACATCGGATTGCTCCCAGGCTATATCGGCTGCGGCCTTTCTCGCTTCTGCGAGCATCTGCAGCGAGCCGTCGACCCCTGCGATTCGGGCGCCAGGCCAGCGCTTGCGCAGCATCCGCGTGACATTACCCGTGCCGCAACCCAGGTCGACTACATTCCGCGGACGCTCGATCGGTATGCGCGCGATCAGATCCAGCGCCGGCCGCAACCGGTGCCCGGCAAAGCGCGCGTACTGTTGCGGATCCCAACTCATGCGACTTCCTCTCCCCGGCGCCGCACGAGGCAGGGCAAAGCCGTAAGGCCCAGCACCGAGGCGGATGGCGTCAGCCGGCTCAATCGCGTCGGCAGTCTCATAGCGTCTGAATGCGCGAGCGCCATCGCGTCCTTTGTTCGAACTTGACCGAGTCGCATTGGAAACGGTTTCATTTACCTATACAGAAACGGGAAAAGATTTCCCCGAGGAGGTCGTCTGCAGCGAACTCACCGGTGATGCTGTTGAGCTGCTCCTGCGCCAGGCGCAATTCCTCGGCGAACAACTCCGGCCGGCCGAAATGCTCACCAGCCCGCA
>DATKUQ010000466.1:0-3365 GCA_035530495.1 Burkholderiales bacterium | reverse complement strand
CGTTTGAAGAAGTCGACTCTGATCCCGGTTGCTCCGGGATGACGCCATGTGGTTGACATGGTGAAGCAGGGAGGCGGCATGGGGGCTTGGCATGCGCGAAACGTCTTGCGCCGACATGTCGATCTGCGACCTTGTCGTTCGTCGTAGCTCCGAACGTCGACATTCGGGCAGCCACGATCAACCACGTCGAAGTCACGGAGAAACCACGATGCGCCTTGTTCTGCCTGCCATGCTGTTGCTGCTGACTGCAGACACGGCCGCCGCCGCGTCCATGCCGGTGCATTACACCCTCGATCCGGACCACACGTACCCCAGCTTCGAAGCGGATCACATGGGTCTGTCGATCTGGCGCGGCAAGTTCGATCACAGCACGGGCACGACCACACTCGATATGGCGGGCAAAAGCGGTAGCGTCGATGTCACCGTCGACATCGCCAGCATCGACTTCGGCAACCCGGCGTTGAACAAGGAGCAAGTTGCGAAATTCCCGCGAAGCCGTGCGGTGAACGTCGCCGGATGAAGCGACGTGCGCCGATGGGACAGGTGGGGTGCCCGGATCCGCATTCTGCGGCGGTTTTTGCGCACAACGGGCTTACGACGGACACGCGCAGGCTCGAGCCGCTGGCCCGTCGCGCCGTCGCGCCAGCGCCGCCAGCGGCTAGGTGACCAGGCGCAACAGTTGATCGGCCGTCAGCGCCAGCACAGCCAGCATCAGGTGCGCGGTGACCTTGACGGGACCGCGCACGCGCAGCCAGCGTGCGCCGAATTCGTCCTTGAGGCGGGCATTGACCCGCTCGACCTGGGTGCGGATCTTGAAGCGTTCGGCTGCATGCGGGGCGAAGTCGATCTTCTGCCCGCCGCGCGGGTTGTGATCGATCAACGGGATGTGGTTCAGATCGCGGCTGTGCTGGCGGATGAGCGGACTGCAATACGCCGCATCCATCAGATCGTAGAGGCTGGTCACGCGCGCAGCGGTCAGCGTGGCCAACGGGATGGCGACTTGGGAATCGTGGACACTGGCGCTGGTGACTACGGCACTGACGGGAATCTGGCCATCGGCCACATCCAGGTGCAGCTTGTAGCCGATCCAGCTGGACTTGAAGCCCTTGCTGTTGGTCTTGCTGCCGACGTCGCAGGCCCGCGGCAAGTCGGTCAGCATCGCGCTCAGGTTCATGCCTTGCATCTGGCGTTGGATGCGGGTCAGTGCCGGCGGGCGAATCTCGCCCTGGCGCGGACGCCCGCGTGGGTGCGCGGGCGGCGTGGTGACGGGCAGACGGGGTTTGGCCGGTTTCTCGCGCGCCTGGATTTCGGTGGCATCGCGCGCGATGTGGCCGATCAGCTGATCGCCCAGCTGGGCCTTGATCAACGCCGCATGCGCCGCACCGGCCACGTCCTGGGCGGCCAACGCGGCAAAGGCGCGCGAAAACAACCATGCGCCGGGCAGCTTGCGCCGCCCATCAAAACCGCACAGCCGCCGCAGGCATCCATCCACGTGCAGGCGCTCGATCAAGGCGACCGTGGTCGGCAGGCCCAACACCGCCTTGGCCACGAACGCGCGTGCCAGCGCCGTGCGTTCGCGTGCCGGCCGTCCCACCCAACCGCGGCCCACCGGCACGAAACGTTCGATCTGGACCATCTCCCAGATGCGCAGCAACTGCTCGAGCTTCGGCGTCAGCCGCGCGCCCAGGTTCGCTTCGGTGAGCGGCACCAGTTCTTGCTGGAACTGTGTGTGGAATTGAGAAAGGCGGTCGCGCAGCTTATGATCCATCGGCGGGTGATCTGTGAGCTTCGATACCCCACATTTTGCCTTCAATGGCACCACCCGCACTCCTTTTTTTCGCGTCCGCAGCGAAGAAATTCAGGCGCTCAGGCGAGTTTCGCAACTACCTCCAAGGTGATGCTTGGCGCCACCGCACCGATGTGTCAGATGCAGTGCGGCACGTTTGACGTGGCCAAGTATCCGACGGCGCACTATCGCGGCAAGCTCGCGGATTTTGTGGATGGGGCACCGACCAGGGTCATCGGTACGTTGACGCTGCGCGGGGTGACCAAACCGCTGACACTCACCATCGACAGGTTCAAATGTGTCCCTGATTTCATGCTGAAGCCACGGCTGCGTTGCGGCGCCGATGCGCTGGGGACGTTCCAGCGGGACGACTTCGGTCTGGATGGCGGCAAGTCGTTCGGGATGGATATGAAAGTGACCCTGCGCATTCAGGTCGAAGCCGTTCAGGACAAATAAGACCCCGCTTCCGGACCCGGGCTTCCGATGAGCGATGTACCGGGATGTCGCAGGTGTTTTGGAACACGGCGAATTAAAGGAGACATGACGAATTAAATGTTCGCCAGTCGCCTTCCATCGCGGGAAGGTCGACCGGGCTTGATTGGCTACGTCCCCTTTGTTCTGTGCGGGGCTACTGGCCGGTCGAAAGCTTCTTCATCAGCCGGTAGGTGAACTCGACCGTCTGGTAGAAATTGCCGATCTCGTTGCGTTCGTCGCGGCCATGCATGCGGATGTCGTCGATGTCGTTCCAGCCGCCGCCCACGCCATAGCTCGGGATGCCGGCCGCGCGGGTGAAGATGGAATCGCTGGCGCCCGCGGCCATCACCGGCATGACCGGAATGTCCTTGCCCCACATGCCATGCACGACGTCGGCGACCTTGGCCATCACCTTCGGATCAGGCACGGTTTCCGGCGCGGGCTGCACCGGCTCCTTCAAGCTCACCTCGATGGCCGGGTCGGCTGCGGCCTTCGCCAGCGTGGCGCGCGTCTGCGCTTCGCTCTCACCCGGGAAGACGCGGCACTGAATGGTCGCCTCCGCGCTCGACGGCAGCGCGTTCTCCTGCACACCGGCGCTCAGCATGGTGGCGACGCAGGTCGTGTGCAGGATCGCATTCAGCGAGGTGTCCTTGGCAAGACGCGCGGCAGCCGCCGGGTCCACCGGCTCTTTCGACAGTGTCAGCAGGTCGGCCTTGCGCTGTCCGGTTGCGTCCTGGGCGATGCTCGCGTAATAGGCGCGCGTCGTGGCATTGGTCTTGTAGGGGAACACGTAGCGATTGAGGTTCCCGAGCCCTTCCGCCAGCTGATAGATCGCATTGTCGGGGCGCGGATCGGAGGAATGACCGCCTTTGTTGTTCGTTTTCATCAGGAAGGTCATGTAGGTCTTCTGGACGGTCTCGACCGCGAAATCGAGGCGCTTGCCGTTCTTGATCTCGCCCGAGCCGCCATCGGGATTCATCACCAGGCCCACGTCGCCGACGAGATCCTTGCGGTGCTGCAACAGGAAGTTCGGGCCGTCCTGCTCGAGTCCGACTTCTTCGTCCGCGGTGAACGCAACGACGATGTCACGGTCCGGCACATAGCC
>DATKUQ010000465.1:0-7356 GCA_035530495.1 Burkholderiales bacterium | reverse complement strand
TTCCAAGGACAGCGCTGCGTTCACCATACTTGGCAACAACAAAGCGGGGTCACTTGCCCCTGCTGCATTCAATAGGCGAGCCGCTTTATCATAAACTTGAGCATTACTAAATATCGACCTAGCGAGAAACTTCATCTTGGTGGTCATAACGTTGTGGTGAACGGCGGGCCAGGATTGCAGCTGACAATCGCACGACGCTGACGGCCCGTCTTTTCGACATGAAGTTGGGCGGGAACGTGCGCTCTGGTGCATAACATCGATCGCGCATGATTACTCCTGAGGAAATCTTGGAATCGGGCGAGAGCAAGTGGGCCCGGCGGCAAGCTCCTCCTGTGTATAGCGACTCGATTTTGCCAAGTGGATAGGGTAGGTAGTCGTACCAAGGCCGAACTCCACCGTGTAGTCGCCTGGCAGAAGACTTGTCTTGAGTGAGCCGGTCTCCTTCTGAACGAGGTGCCCATCGTTGTCGCCAAGCCAAATCTCCGTGGACGGTGACGCCGCGACGATCATGAGGTCCCAGTACACCGGCTCGCCTTCAGCACTGGTCATTGGCACCACCCCGGTGATATGTCACGCCCAACGAATAGCATTTGACGCCGAGGCGAAGCGCAAGCGAAGGCGCGGTGCTGCATGGCGTCAGATAAACCTCGTTGGACTGAACCGCCGAGTTGGCGGTGGTTATGGGGATTGTAAGCGAGAGGAGGCGGGAGTCAATCGTCAGGCATGGCGATGAGGCCGCACGATGAGATGCACGCAGGCAATTCACACTGCCGGAGACAGCCCGGAAATCCGCTCTGGAATTTATTCTCCGGCAGATTTGACTGCCCAAAGCCGGGCTAGGTCTTGCGCTCCTCCGCGAGCCGCACCACGTTGTCAGCGGCCGGTTTCTCGTCGATGTCGGCCGCCTCGATGCGCTGGAACTGCTGGCTGATCTTGCCGCCGGTGACCTGGATTTTCTCCACGTCCTCGTTGGCCTGGCGGATATGGTCGGCGAGTTTTTTCATGCGCTCGTCGAAACGGCCGAACTCGACCGCGAGGCGCGCGAGTGCTTCCTTGATCACGTGGATCTGCTTGCGCGTCTCCACGTCCTTGAGCACCGCGCGCGCGGTGTTCAGCACCGCCATCAGCGTGGTCGGCGAAACGATCCACACGCGCTTCGCGTTCGCGTATTCCACCACTTCGGCGTGGTAGGCGTGGATCTCGGCGAACACGGCCTCGGCCGGCACGAACATCACCGCGCCGTCGGAGGTCTCGTTGGCGATGATGTACTTGGACGCGATCGCGTCGACGTGCTTCTTGATGTCGGAGCGAAACGCCTTCTGTGCCAGGCTGCGGTCGGCCTCGTTCACGCCGGCCTCGAACATGCGGTGGTAGTTCTCCAGCGGGAACTTCGAGTCCACTGCGACGAGGCCGGTGGGCTCGGGCAGTTTCAATACGCAGTCGGCGCGCGTTCCGTTGGACAGCGTGTACTGCAGCTCGAACGCGCCCGGAGGCATGACGTTGCGCACCAGCGCTTCGAGCTGCACTTCGCCGAAAGCGCCGCGCGATTTCTTGTCGCCGAGCAGCTCCTGCAGGCTGACCACGCTGCCGGTGAGGCTGTCGATTTTCTTTTGCGCCTCGTCGATGGTGGCGAGGCGCTGCATCACGTTGACGAAAGTCTCGTTGGTCTTCTTGAAGCCCTCGTCCAGGCGCTCGCTCACCTTGCCCGAGATCTGCTCCAGGCGCTGGTCGATCTTGGCATTGAGCGCTTCGGTGGTCTGCGCCAGCTGCCCGATCATGGCTTCGCGGCTCTGCCCCAGGCTCTCGGACAAGCCGAGCTTGAGCGCATGCAGCGTGTCGCGGGTCTGCTTGAGTTCCTCGGCCAGGGTGCCGCGCAGGCGCTCGGAGGACTCGCCGAAGTTCGCGCCCAGGCGGTCGCCTTGCTGCGTCAGGCCGCCGTGCAGGTCGCTCAACATGGCGCGGTGCTTTTCCTCCAGGCCCTGCGCCATCGCGGCGGGCAAGTCTTCGAGATTGCGGCTCACGGCGGCCATGCGCCATGCGAGCCAGACCACGACCAGAAGCAGCAAGACACAAAGAACGACGAGGATTTCAAGCATGATCCAAAGTATAGCCCAAGCCGCCACCGCCGAAGCGCCCGCTGGAATGGCGCATGCCCCGCCATCAGCCCGCCCATGCATTGGCCCCTTGAGCGCCGGCTGCGCGAAGCCGCGGCGCCTTCCCGGGAACCGCGCATTCCGTGCCAGTGTTGATCTATATCAGAGCCGGCGCAACCAGGGCCGTTAGACTGAATTCGAAGCGCGGGCGCAACGAGCGCTACGCAAGCGCCAGCATAGGCTTGATGCCTCACCAGCCGCTGTGGTCGACAGTACACGAGAACCCACCATGAACGACGAACGCAAAGAGCTGCACGCGACATTCGCCTACGAGAAGGCGATGCAATACGAACTCGATTACGGCTGCTGCCCGCAGTGCGTCCTCGCCGCGATCCAGGAGATCGTCGGCATCGTCGACGACCAGACGATCAAGGCGAGCCACGGGCTTTCGGGCGGCGGCGGGCTGGTCGGCGAAGGCGTGTGCGGCGCCTTGAGCGGGGGACTGCTCGCCCTGAGCGCAAAGTATGGCCGCGACCGCGACAGCCTCGACCAGGGCCGCTACATGAACAACTTCAAGAAAGCCAAGGACCTCACCGAGCGCTTCCGCCGCGAATTCGGCGGCGTCACCTGCAGGGAGCTGCAGCAGCAGTTCACCGGGCGCACTTACGACATGTGGAATGCCGGCGAATATAAGGCCTTCGATGAGGCGCGCGGCAATCAATGCGCCCATGCCACGGGAACGGTGACGCGCTGGGTCATCGAAATGCTGTGAGGCGCGCCCGATGATCAACACGATCGAAGAGCGCCGGCCCATCGCAGCACAGGCGGGGGCTGCGGCCGCGATCGGCGCTTGCCGCGCGCTGAAAATCACCTCGGTTTCGGAAGTCGGCTGGTGGGATACGCCGCGCATGGTCGCCGACATGGAAGCCGGCGGCGGAACCGCAGCCAGCCAATGGGGCATGCACTTCGACCCGGACAATGCAGCCGGCAGCTGTTCGCTGCTGGAGATCGAGGGCATGGACGGCGCGACCACGCGCATCCTGCTCGATGCGGGCTGGAATCCGGACTACATGGCCGAGCGCCTGCGTGCCACCGGCGTCGACCGGCTGCTGCAGTCCGGTGGCATAGATTTTCTTTTCCTGAGCCACGAGCATCTCGACCACCTGTGGGGCATAGAGGCGGTGCTGCGGCTCGCACCGGAGATTCCGATCCTGGTGCCCGGCACCTTGCACGACGAAGGCATAGCCTGGCTGCGCGGCGCGTCGTTCCCGGCGGCGGGCATCGCCAACCGCGTGCCGCACCGCGGGCGCATCGTGCGCATGCTGCCGGGCGGAATTCATCGCCTTCTCGAGGGCGTGGCTGCGGTCATGTTCGATGTGCCCATCCTGCTCGACATCCGCGGCGAGCAGTCGCTCTACGTAAACGTTGCTGAGCAGGGGCTGGTGTGCGTGACCGGCTGCTGCCACCAGGGGGTGCTCAAGCTGGTCGACTACGCCGTCGACCATCTCGCGGCGGGCCAAAAGCTCTACGGTCTGTACGGCGGCCTGCACATCGCGCCCTTCGCCGCGATGACCGAGGCGCAGGGCGAGACCGTGCGAACTCTAGGCAAATACGGCTTTCGCAAGATCGCGGCGAACCACTGTACCGGTAACGAAGCCATCGCTCTGATGCATCGTCTCGGCTACCCCATGATCGGCGGCAGCGGCAAGGACGGGTCGCGCGGCAGCGATCACCTCGGCAACGGAGACAGCATCCGCTTCTGAACGGCCCGCATCGGTGCCGGCCCCGTTCGTCGCACGCCCCATAGCAGTCGCAACTAGCAACCCCTGCGTCCGCGACCTTTGCCCATCCATTGCGCGAGCGTCGCAGCCAAGCGGGCTATGCTTAGCGGCTTAGCGGCTTGGCGAGCTAGCCGTCCATGCCGAAGGAAAGGCACTGTTCGTGGTCCTCGTCGAAAGCGCCGGCCGTACAAGGCCGGCGAGAACAGCATCAAGGACAAAGCCAGTGACCAGGGCGCGGTAGAATGATTCATGTTCTATCCTGGGACGAACGATGAACTGGCCGACTGAGCGCTTGCCGAGCCTGCGCCGCGAAGCGCATTTCGGTCGTGTGTTCACCTGCTTCGCCGAGCGCCCGGCGCATGTCAATGCGCTGTTCGCGCAAACCCTGTCGCGCCATGCCCGCGACGAAGCGCTGGTATGCGGGCAGCGGCGCATCGCCTATGCCGAGCTCGACGAGACCGCGGCGTGCGTGGCCGCCGGCTTTGCGCGCGACGGCGTGCGCGCGGGTGACCGCATCGCCATCCTCTGCGCCAACGAGCCCGAATTCGTCTATGCGCTGCTGGCCGCGTTCCGCCTCGGCGCGATTGCGGTGCCGATCAACGTGCGCGAACAAAAGCCCGAACTCGCCTACGTGCTGAATCAGTGCAAGGCGCGCGCGCTGGTATTCGACACCGAACTCGCCGAGCGCATTCCCTCACCCGATGCCGTGCCGCAACTGGAACTGCGCTATGCGGTGGGCGAAGCGGCGCTGGGCAGCGCAGCGCCGGTCCGGCCGTTCGCGCATTTGCTCGAACCCGGCGCAGAGGCGCCCGCCCCTGCCGCACCGGGCGAGGGCGAGACCGCGGTCATTCTCTACACCTCCGGCACCACAGGGCACCCCAAAGGGGCGATGCTGACCCACCTGAACCTCATTCATTCTGCCCTGCACTACGAATATTGCATGCAATTCGGCGCCGGTGAGCGCGCCCTGCTCGCCGTGCCGGCGAGCCATGTCACCGGCCTGGTGGCCATCATCCTGAGCATGCTGCGCGTGGGCGGCTGCGTGATCATGCTGCGCGAGTTCAAGGCCCGGCCCTTTCTCGAGCTCGCGAGCCGCGAGCGCATGAGCTACACCCTGGTGGTGCCGGCGATCTACAACCTGTGCCTGCGCGATCCCGACTTCGCCGGCTTCGACCTGAGTCGCTGGCGCGTCGGCGGATTCGGCGGCGCGCCCATGCCGCTGGGCACGATCCAGGCTTTGGCGCAGAAGCTGCCCGGGCTCATTCCGGTCAATGCCTACGGCGCCACTGAAACCACTTCCCCGACCACCTGCATGCCGCTCGGCGAGCAGGCTGCCCACCTGGACAGCGTGGGCGCGGTGCTGCCCTGCGCCGAGCTGCGCGTGATGGACGATGACGGGCGCGAAGTCGCGCGTGGCACAGCGGGCGAAATCTGGATCGCCGGCCCGATGGTGGTGCCCGGCTATTGGGAGGACGCCGCAGCCACGCAGCGCGAATTCTGCGGCGGCTACTGGAAATCGGGGGACATAGGCTCGATCGACGCCGGGGGTTACGTGCGCATATTCGACCGCAAGAAAGACCTGATCAACCGCGGCGGCTACAAGGTGTACTGCGCCGAGGTCGAGAACGTGCTGTCGCTGCATCCGGCGGTGGTGGAGTCGGCGCTGATCGCCCGCCCGGACCCGGTGCTGGGCGAAAAAGCGCAGGCCTTCGTGCTGCGCTCCGATCCGGCCTGCAGCGCCGAAGACCTGCGCGCGCACTGCGCGCTGCACCTGGCCGACTACAAGCTGCCGGACTTTATTACCTTCGTCGACCATCCCCTGCCGCGCAACGCCAACGGCAAGCTGCTCAAGCGCCAGCTCAGGGATATGCGCGCCTGAGCGTCACCGCGTCCAAGCAAATGCGCGTCTGCAACCTAGGCCAGGCGGTAGCCGTTGGGGATCAAGTAGTTGCTCGCGGAATATCAGCCACCCGCAAGCGCCGAGGTCTACACCCAGCCCGCTGCGTTCTCTTGACACCGGCGCAAGCAGCCAGAGCGGCGTCGACCATGCTCGGCCCGACGCCCCAGCCATGAATCCTTGCTTGAAGTACGACTTGGCGCATACTATCGGCACCGGTTAAAAATCGAGGTTCAAGGAAACATGCGCCAGCCCAAGAAACTAAAACCCTTGGCCGTCTGTAACGTTTGCGGGGCGTTTAGCGGCGAACATCAAGACATCAACCATCGGTGCAACAAAGCGCTTTATGGCAGGCGCTGCTCCGGCGCGTTCAAGAGCAGCCTTGGCCTGGTATGGGACGAATGCCAAGCCTGCTCCGCAACCGGGAAAGTGGGCTCGGAGACCTGCGTGGAGTGTGCCGGTTGGGGCTGGCACCTGATCGGCTGAGGCAGCGCTTCGACAGGGTTCCTGCCGGCCCTCGACCCACTTCGGCGATTCGACGACACGGCCCCTTCCCGGGACCTGCCTGCCACTCACTACCCGCTTCCCGCCATCGCCGCAGCACGGGACGGCGCGTTCCACCAATTAATCCCGCGTTGCGCTGCGCCTACGGTGGACATGTACACCTGGATCGTGTTTGATACGATCGTCCTGCGCGATTCCCGCGCACCGGGAGAAGGCAATTCCTTTCACTAGCGCACAAATGGGTCTGTCGAAGCATTTCTGGACCGTAGCTCTGCGGGGAATGGCCGTCCTCGCTCTTGCAAATCTGGCCGCCTGCGGCGGCGGCGGAGGTTCCGGCAGCGGCGGCGCATCCGCAGCGTGGGTTAAGGGCGTATTCGCACCCTCGTCGAACTTTGCGGCGCAGTGCGCGACGCCGCGCGTCGGCGTCGATCCCCTCACCGGCCGAAGTTTCCCCGACGTGCAAGGCTCGACGCTCAGCGAAAACAATTTCCTGAGATCGTGGACCAACGAACTGTATCTCTGGTACAGCGAGGTGCCGGACATCGACCCGGCGGGCCACGCCACAGCCGATTACTTCAATCTGTTGAAAACCTCCGTGCTCACGCCGTCCGGCAGCCCCAAAGACAGATTTCATTTCACCTATCCCACCGGCGTGTGGGAGCAATTGTCGCAGTCGGATGTGCAGGCGGGCTATGGACTGGAATGGGCGCTGATCGCAGCGGCGCCGCCGCGCAAGGTGATGGTGGCCTTCACGCAGCCGGGCACGCCGGCAACGGCCGCGAATATCGCGCGCGGAACCCAATTGCTGTCGGTGGACGGCGTCGACGTCGCCAGCGGCAGCGCCGCCGCGCTCAATGCCGGCATGTTTCCGGCGAGCGCCGGCGAGCGCCACAGCTTTGAAGTTCTCGATCCCGGCGCATCGGCGCCGCGGACCGTTACCCTGCAGTCGGCGAACGTCGCCAGCACGCCTGTGCAAGACGTGAAGACGGTGGCCACGGCGAGCGGAGCCGTCGGCTACATGTTATTCAACGACCAGGTCGCGACCGCGGAAAGCGAATTGATCGCCGCGATCAAGCAGCTC
>DATKUQ010000464.1:0-3986 GCA_035530495.1 Burkholderiales bacterium | reverse complement strand
TGCAGGGCCCGCACGCGCAGGAGCGGCTGTGGCAGGCGCTGCCGCAGGCGCGCGCGCTCACCGAGGCGCTGCCGTCTTTTCATGCCGTGCAGCTGGGCGAGTCGCTGCTGGCGCGCACCGGCTACACCGGCGAAGACGGCTTCGAACTCATGTTGCCCGCCGCGCAGGCGCCGGCGCAGTGGCAGCGGTTCCTGGACTGCGGCGTGAAACCCTGCGGCCTGGGCGCGCGCGATACGCTGCGCCTGGAGGCGGGCATGAATCTGTGGGGGCAGGAAATGGACGAGAGCGTATCGCCTTTGGACGCCGGACTCGCATGGACGGTGGACTTGGCGAGCGCGCGCGATTTCGTGGGCAAGTCGGCGCTGCTCGCGCGTCCGCCGCGCCGGCAATTGCTGGGGCTGGTGCTCATCGAGGCGGGCGGGGTGCTGCGCCGCCATCAGAAAGTCGCCACGGAGCAAGGAGAGGGCGAGGTCACCAGCGGCACGTTCTCGCCGACATTGGAGTGCTCGATCGCGCTCGCACGCGTTCCGCTGGGCGTGGAGCCGGGCGCGACCGTGCAGGTGGCGGTGCGCGATAAACAGCTCGCGGCGCAGGTGGTGCAGCCGCCGTTCGTGCGCAAGGGCAGAATCCTGGTCAAGCTGGTCAATTGAGGGCGGAAGAAAAATCATGAAGACTCCAGAGCAACTGAAATACACCGAAACGCACGAATGGGTCGCGCGCGCAGCCGACGGCACGCTCGCGGTGGGAATCACGGATCACGCGCAGGAAGTGCTGGGCGACATCGTATTTCTCGAATTGCCGCAGCCGGGGAAGCACTATGCGCAAGGCGAGGGCTGCGCGGTGATCGAATCGGTGAAAGCCGCTTCCGACATCAACATGCCCGTCGCCGGCGAGGTTGTCGCCATCAACGAGGCGCTGGCGAAATCGCCGGAGCAGGTCAATGCCGATGCTTATGCGGCGTGGATGTTCAAAATCAAGCCGGACAATGCGGCCGATGCCGGCAGCCTGATGGACGCCGCCGCTTACGCCGCGCATGCGGAGAAATAGGAGGCTGCCATGCAAGACGCAGTGACGCGCAGCGCGGCGCAGCCGGAGGTTCCGCCACCGGCAAAAGCGGATCGGAGCGACGATTTTTGCGCGCGCCATGTCGGCCCCGACGCCGCGGAGCAGGCCGCCATGCTGTCCATGCTCTGCTTTTCCACGCGTGCAGACTTGATCGACGCCGTGGTTCCGGCCGAGATACGCGAGGCGTCCGCGCTCGATCTGCCGCCAGGCCGCAGCGAAGCCGAGGCGCTGGCCGAACTCAGGGCCATCGCCGCCAGGAACCAGGTGTCGCGTTGCTTCATCGGCCAGGGTTATTACGGCACCGAGCTGCCCGGCGTGATCCGGCGCAATATCCTCGAGAGCCCCGCCTGGTACACGGCTTACACGCCCTACCAGCCGGAAATCTCGCAGGGCCGGCTGGAAGCGCTGATCAACTTCCAGACCATGGTGTGCGATCTCAGCGGCATGGCGATTGCCAATGCATCGCTGCTGGACGAGGCCACGGCCGCGGCCGAAGCGATGGCGCTGTGCCGGCGCTGCAGCAAAAGCGAGAGTAATGTTTTCTACGTTGCGGATTCGGTGCTGCCGCAGACCGTGGACGTGGTGCGCACGCGCGCCGAGCCGCTGGGCCTCGAAGTGAAAACCGGTCCGGCGCAGGCTGCGGCCGCCAGCGAGTGCTTCGGCCTGCTGTTGCAATACCCCTGCGCCGACGGCGAGGTGGAGGACTATCGCGCGCTGGTGCAGGCGGTGCAGGCGCGTGGCGGCCTGGTTGCAGTCGCTGCCGATCTGCTCGCGCTCACCCTGCTCAGCCCCCCGGGAGAGTGGGGCGCGGACGTCGTGCTGGGCTCGACGCAGCGCTTCGGCGTGCCGCTGGCTTTCGGCGGCCCGCACGCGGCCTACTTCGCCACCAGGGAAGAATTCAAGCGCAACCTGCCCGGCCGTCTGGTCGGGCTGACGCGCGACAGCCAGGGCGATCCGGCCTACCGGCTCGCGCTGCAGACGCGCGAACAGCATATACGGCGCGACAAGGCCACGAGCAACATCTGCACCGCGCAGGTGCTGCTCGCGGTGATCGCGAGCATGTACGCCGTGTATCACGGCCCGCGCGGCCTGAGCCGCATCGCGCAGCGGGTCCAGCGGCTCACCGGCGTGCTCGCCGCAGGCCTGAAGCAGATGGGCGTGCTGGTCGAGAATTCATCCTGGTTCGACACGCTGACCATCGCCGCCGGCGCGCGCACGCAGGCGCTGCACGCCGATGCCGAAGCGCATGGCGCGAGCCTGCGCCGCATCGACGCGGGCCGCGTCGGCGTATCGCTCGACGAAACGACGACCGCCGCCGAAGTGAAGCTGCTGTGGCAGATCTTTGCGCCTGCGGGCGCGGCGGCCCCCGATTTCGATGCGCTCGCGCGCGCCGTCGCAGAGAATTATCCGCCCGGCCTGAAGCGCCGCAGCGGGTTTCTCGCGCACCCGGTATTCAACGATCACCACTCGGAAACCGCGATGCTGCGCTATCTGCGCGAGCTCGCCGACCGCGACCTGGCGCTGGACCGGACGATGATTCCGCTGGGCTCCTGCACCATGAAGCTCAACGCGACGAGCGCAATGCTGCCGATCTCCTGGCCGGAGTTCGCGCAGATCCATCCGTTCGCGCCGGCCGCGCAGACCGCGGGCTATCGCGAAATGATCGGCGGCCTGGAGCGCATGCTGTGCGCGATCACCGGCTACGCGGCGGTGTCGCTGCAACCGAACGCCGGATCGCAGGGCGAATTCGCCGGCCTGCTGGTGATCCGCGCCTGGCATCGCTCGCGCGGCGAGGACCAGCGCAAGGTCTGCCTGATTCCGGCTTCGGCGCACGGCACCAATCCGGCGTCTGCGCACATGGCCGGCATGCAGGTGGTGGAAATCGCCTGCGATGCCCGCGGCGATATCGATCTCGCCGACTTGCGCGCCAAGGCCGCGCAGCACAGCCACGAACTGGCGGCGATCATGGTGACCTATCCTTCCACGCACGGCGTGTTCGAGCGCGGCATCGTCGAAATCTGCGACATCGTGCACCGCCACGGCGGCCAGGTGTATATCGACGGCGCCAACCTGAACGCGATGGCCGGCCTTTGCGCACCGGGACGTTTCGGCGGCGATCTGTCGCACCTGAACCTGCACAAGACCTTCGGCATTCCCCACGGCGGCGGCGGTCCCGGCGTCGGCCCGCTGGCGGTGGCGGCGCATCTTGCACCGTTCCTGCCCGGGCATCGCGAACTGCCGGCCGGGGCGCAGGGGGCGGTCGCGGCGGCGCCCTACGGCAGCGCCGGCGTCCTGCCGATCGCGTGGATGTACATCACGCTGCTCGGGCGCGAGGGGGTACAGGCCGCGAGCGAAGTGGCGATCCTGAATGCGAACTACGTAGCCAGGCGCCTCGCGCCGCATTATCCCGTGCTCTACAGCGGCACCGGCGGATTGGTCGCGCACGAATGCGTACTCGACCTGCGGCCGCTGAAGGAGGCGAGCGGCATCGGCGCCGAAGACGTGGCCAAGCGCCTCATGGACTACGGCTTTCATGCGCCCACCCTGTCGTTCCCGGTACCGGGCACGCTGATGGTCGAGCCCACCGAAAGCGAATCCAAGGCGGAGCTCGATCGCTTCATCGGCGCCATGATCGCGATACGCGCGGAAATCCGCGCGGTGGAGGAAGGCAAGCTGGACCGCGACGACAATCCCCTCAAACACGCGCCGCATACGGCCGCGATGGTATGCGCGGACGCATGGCCGCACCGCTACGCGCGCGAGCTCGCCGCCTATCCGCTTGCGACCCTGCGCGCGCGCAAATACTGGCCGCCGGTGGGGCGCGCCGACAATGTCTACGGCGACCGCAACTTGGTCTGCAGCCGGTTGCTGGCGCAGGCCTGAGGCCAGGTCGCAGTCCCGCCGCAGCCGCGAGCGCCGCG
>DATKUQ010000463.1:0-6093 GCA_035530495.1 Burkholderiales bacterium | reverse complement strand
AATGCAGCGTCGTATTGGTAGCCGTTGTCCCTAATCCAGATATGCAGCCTCAGGCGCGCATTCTCGTTGGAAAAGAACGCGGGATCGATAATGCTCTGCTGCGATACCTGCGTGACCGCCTGGCAGTAATATCCCGCGGCGGCTTTCAGTTTATCGATGCAGGGCGCCGATTGGGCGGTCTGGATCTTGTTGCAGGCCTTGCTGACGAAATGCAGGATTTCCAGGGCGTTTTCCTGCGCGCTGGTTCCGACAAACGCGAACGGGCGGATGGTCTGCACCGCCTGATTGACCAGCGCAAGGGAGGCGATCGTGCGCTTTGCGTTTTCGGAACGCTGCTTCAAGCGCGCGATACGCTCCTGCAGCTCCTTGGCCTGCTGTTTTGCCGCTGCGGCTCGCAGCTCGGCGTGCCAGTTCTCTATATCGCGCTCGTCGCGCCGCGCCCTTTCGATCTCTGCCGCCTTTCGCTCGCGTTCTTGTTGTTCCCGCTGCTCGCGCTCTTGCGCCAGTTTTTGCTCGCGCAGCCTTTGCGCCGCCTGCTGTTGTGCCAGCACCTTCGCTTCGTGTTCCGCGTAAAGCCAGTAAGTCAGCCCGGCGGCCAGGAATATGACGACGGTCGCGATGATCACGGATCGCGATGGCAATTCCGGCTTAATCATGGACGGCGCTCATGATTGAGTAGATCGGGGACGGTTGACGTTCGTCGTAAGCGGAGGCAAGCCTTTCATGTAAAAGTTCCGTAGGACCCGTTTCACAATGACATGTCAGTCCGAGGCCAAAGGTCGAGGAATCTGCTTGAGATTGGATTCAACAGCAGATTCCTCGCTCCGCTCGGAATGACAATGATAAAAAAGTTCATTTTGGAACCGGTTCTTAGGGTTTCCCGGCGGCTTCCTGGTGTCGCTTCTTCCGCGCCTCTTCCTTCATGCGCGCCTCTATTTCCCGCAGCCGGTTGTTCAGGAACCTCAGCTCGCTGGGGTCGGTGACTTCGCCGCTGGCGACCAGGCCGCCGATCATGATCCGCGCCGCTTGCAGTTCGTTCAAATCTTCGCGGATGAAAATTCCCATTTCCTTCACCCAATACGGCACATTCTTGGCCGTGGTGTACTTCTGCAAGGCTTGCGCGTACTTGAGCGCCAGCGGCATGTCTTTCAGCCGGCGCTTGGCGACGACGATGGCGTGCGCGAGCCAGGGCCAGCGCCGGTTCGGATCCAGCAGGAACTGGCGGTAGATGAAATCGCACATGCTGCGCGCGCGTGCCTGGTCCGGAACCTCGGCGTACAGGTTGGCAGCCGCGAACAGCGGGTATTGTCCCTTGGGGTCGAGTTCGAGCATGCGCGAAAGCCAGGCCTCGACGATGGTGTAATTCAGGTCCTTGTAGGGTACCTTGCTGCCGGCCTGGTAATCGAAGGACTGCAGTTGCAGCATCATGATTTTGGCCAGCGCGATGGGCTCGCCCAGGCTGGCCAGGCGCAGCAGCGAGATCGATGGCGGCGGCAGCAGGTCCGGCGCCTGCGCCCGTGGTTTGGGCATGACGGCGTGCAGGCTGAGCTGCAGCGCCAGTCCGGCGGCGAGCAGGGCCAGCACCGGCGCGGAAACATGGCTCAGCGGGCGTTCGTCGCGCATCGGCTTCAGAAGTTCTTGCGCTGCAGGTCGAACAGGGCGGCGCCGCACAGCAGCAGCATGTAGACCGCGGTCTGTGCCAGAAAGTGCATGACCTCGGCCCCCGTCGGAGCGGCATAGATCAGCCAGCCGGTTTGGGTCATGCGGTCCAGGCCGGGCAGCAGGAAGGCGATCGCGTTGACGACATGATCGACTACTTTTTGGCCGAGGTTGGACGTTTCCGACAAGGGACTGGCGGCCATGATCTGCAGCGCGCTGATCGAGCGCGAGAGCAGATAGAAACCGGCGACGGCCGCGAGCGCGGACATTACCTGCGTCAGCGTAAATACGCAGAACAGCGCGAACGCCGTTACGATCAGCAACTCGCAGGTGAGCGACAGGCCCCACAGCGCAACCCGCGCCGGCGGCGCGAACAGGGCGAGCGGCAGGCTCGCGATCACGGCGAGTGCGAGCGCGACCGCGGCGTAGCCGGCGAGCTTGCCGAAGAAATAGCTGCTGCGCCGCAGCGGCCGCGAAAGAATCAGTTCCATCACCTTGTCGTTGAATTCGCGCACCATGCTGGTGACGACGAAGCCCGCGAGCATGAATACCGCGCCGAGCCGCAGCAGTGCGGCGAACAAGGCCGCCTGGATCTGGTTCGATTCGGTAATTGCGACCTGCTGCAGGAACTGCGTGAACGCAAGTCCGGCGACCACCAGAATCAGCGCCAGCCACAGCAGGCGGTTGCGTACAGCTTCGAGCAGGGTATAACGGGCGATGGGCAGGATATGGCGCAGCATGCTGGCTCAAGGGAACCTTTTACAGTCCACATTATGTCATTCCGAGTGAAGCGAGGAATCTGCTTGTGAATCGGACAAAAAAGCAGATTCCTCGGCCGAAGGCCTCGGAATGACCCCGTTTGAAAAGTCTACCCTGTTCTAAGGAATACCGGGCGCGCCATTCTCAGGTTAAACTGCACGCACATCAAGTGCGAGCACCATGGCCACTGCTACCCTGACGCGCGCTTACCCGGTCCTGATCACCCGCTACTGGCGGCTGATGTTCGTCGCCATGCTGGTGCTGCTGCATCTCACCGCGATGCGCGGGGTCGAAGACATCTGGGCGCGCGCGCTGATGCTCGCGCACTTCGGCCTGTTCATCCTGTGGCAGCCGTTCATGCGCGGCGAACAAAACCTGACGTCGCGCCAGCTCGCGGTCATCGCCCTTGTCTGCGTAGTCGCCCTGTTCTTCTGGAACTGGTGGCTGATGCTGCTGTGGCTGTGCATACTGGCTGGCGTGGTCGGCGGCAAGGTGTTTTCGTTTCAGGAACGCTGGCTGCGCTACTTCTATCTGACCGTGCTGTTGTATCTGGTTGCGCTGCTGCTGATCTGGGTGTTCCCGCAGCTCCTGCCGGGATTCTCGCAGACGCAGAATCTGGAGCAATTCGCCCAGTACGGGCTGCCGCTGCTGTTCCTCGTGATGCTGGCGCTGCCGGCCAAGGCGGAGACCGGCGAGACGCCGCAGGTGGTGGATTTTTTCTACAGCGCCTTCCTGTTCATGATCATCGCGCTGCTGGTGCTGGGCAGTTTCGCTTTCATGACCCTGGGCAGGCTCACCTACCCGGTCGCGCTCACCTACAGCCTGCTCGTGATCGCCGGGATACTGCTGCTCCTGGGCCTGACCTGGAACCCGCGCGCCGGCTTCGCCGGCCTGGCCACCTTGTTTTCGCGCTACCTGTTGTCGGTCGGCTTGCCGTTCGAGCAATGGCTGTATTTTCTGGCCGAATTGTCGCAAGCGGAGGCGCAGCCGGAAACATTTCTGCGCCAGGCCTGCGCCGGCCTGGGCAAGCTGCCCTGGGTCAGCGGCGGCGCGTGGCGCAGTTCCGACTACAGCGGCGAGTTCGGCCAGCCGAGCAGGAACACGGCGGAATATGCCGACCGGGAACTGCAGTTGCGCGTCTATACGCAATACAGGCTGAGCCCGGCGCTGATCTGGCACTTTCATCTGCTCGGCCAGGTGCTGGGAGAGTTCTACAGGGCCAAGCTGCGCGAGCAGAAGCTGCAGCAGCAATCCTATTTGCAGGCGGTGTACGAGACCGGCGCGCGCCTGACCCACGACGTGAAGAATTTGCTTCAGTCCCTGAATGTGCTGTGCGCGGCGGCCGAACAGGAGGAGGGTGGTTCGGACGAGCTGCAGGCGCTGATGCGGCGCCAGTTGCCGCTGATCAGCAAGCGCCTGCAGCAGACCCTGGAAAAGCTGCGCCGGCCGGCTAGCGACGACGACAGCACGCTGCAGGGGGCAAGCTGGTGGAGCGGCCTGCAGCGCAGCCATGCCCAGCAGAGGATCGAGTTCCTCGCAGGCGAGATCGATGACGAAGCCATGTTGCCGCGGGGGCTGTTCGACAGCGCCGCCGACAACTTGCTGCAGAACGCGCTCGCCAAGCGCAGGCACCAGGGCGACATCGCGATCAGCGTCAGCTTTGCCTGCGGCGACGCCGCCCGCCTGGAAGTATCCGACACGGGACACGCGATACCGGAGGAGACCGCGCGCGAGCTGCTGCGCGGGCCAGTTCCGTCCGCGGGCGGCCTCGGCATCGGTCTGTACCAGGTGGCGCGCCAAGCCGAATCCCGCGGCTTTTCCCTGGAGCTGGCGCACAACGCCGACGGCAAGGTGTCGTTCGTGCTCTCCGGTCCGCTCAAGCCGGCCGCCGCCTAAGAACCCATTTCAGAATAAACTGTCATTCCGAGGCCGTCGGCCGAGGAATCTGCTTCTTTCTTAATATGAAAGCAGTTTCCTCGCGGAGTTTATCCCGAGCGTAGCCGAGGGACTCGGAATGACATCTTCTGAAATTGTCATTTTGGAACCGGTTCTAAGGAAGTACCCCCGCGGCGATGAGCTTCGAGTACAGCGTACCGACCGGTATCCACAGCAGCTGATCGTCGAACTCGCCGTTTGCGGCTCCCGGCGGCGTCGGCGTATGACTGACGAATACCGCATCGTTGGCGCCGATCGGATTCACGTTGGCTGCTTCGTCCGCTCCCCGCGCGACTTGCCCCGGCCCGTTCTTGCCCGGCGAGTACAGGACCGCGACCACGGTGTTCTGATTGGTGACCGAGGGCGCGCTGTTGCAGCGCGGAGTGCCGGGGCCAGGCGAGATTCCCGTCGCGGATGCGCACACGACCAGATCGCCGGGCAGGAAGGAAACGCCGCTCGTTTTCAGGGCGCTCGCGTCGGTGTAGTTGGTGGTGTGTGGGGAAGAAACGGCAAAGGTCGAGGACAGCGCGTAGCCGATGCGATTGCCCCAGGCGTCCAGGGCGAAGCCTTGCGCATCGACCGGCTGGTAGCCCAGGGTGACGGCGGGCAGCAGGCCGTAAGTGACACCCGCGACCACGCCGCCGTAATAGTCATGTGGATGTGTGGCCGGATCATGGCCCAGTGCGCCACAATTGTTGATATAGGTGCCGCTTGCCTGGCGCACCTCGGCGCCTGCCGAAGCGCTGTTGGCCGGACAGGGCAGGCGCCCGTGCGCAATCGCGTAGCCGAGAATCGCGTCGCGTGCGGCCTCGAGCCGGCTCTTGGTATCGTTCCACTTGCGCTGCTCCATTTGCGCCGAAAACACGGTCAGCATGCCGCCCAGCAGAAAGCCGACGATGAGCAGCACGATCGCGAGTTCGGCCAGGCTGAATCCGGCCTGCTGCCGCGGAAGGCGAATCGCGTGTGCTTGCGCTGGCTTCATAGGCAGGCGGCGTAATCGGCGGGGTTTCCAGGGGGCGCTGCTGCAGCGACCGGCACCGGCCTCATCACGCCGGCGGCATCGGAGCACGAAACCGAGAGATCGTCATCGATGGCGTAGACGATATCGTTGAACGTCTCGCTCGCGGCGGCGGTCTCATAGTCGCCGTCTCCTTCGCTGTCCGGATAGTTGCCGGCATTGCGCCCTTCCAGGTAGTTCGCGATCGATCCTTTGTCGCCGGCGCGACTCCTGGGCTGCACGACCCGGCCTGTCGCATCGCTGAGCTTGTCGCCCGCAAAGATGACGAGCGCCGCATAATTGCCGTCGCCGTTGATGCTCAGGCAGGTCGGGCAGTTTCCTCTTCGCCACCGGGACGCGTCCGGCTGGAAATCCCGGGCGACCGCATAGAACAACTGGTCCTTCCAGTTTTCGTACCAGACCTTTTGCTCGGGCGTGTAGGAACAGTAGGAACTATCGGTGAAGATGTAGGCGCCGCGACTGCCGTATTCGGAAATGCCGGTGGAAATGCTGTTGTTCGAGTAGCGGCCGGAGTCGTCGACGCTGAACGGCAGGCGGCCGTAGCTGCGGCCGGCGGTGTCGTCGTGCCTGGCGTTGACGGCGTAAGTCTGCAGCGAGGACGACGACAGCAATACGCTGCTCGCCCAGGGCAGGCGCCGGTCGCTGCGCTTGCTGTTCCGGCTTCCGTACATGGCGATGCATTCGGCGGCGCGGCGGGTCATTGCGCGCAGATAATTGTTGAA
>DATKUQ010000462.1:0-3804 GCA_035530495.1 Burkholderiales bacterium | reverse complement strand
TCCGATCGTGAGATTGCCCGCGCCGGCCTGATGGGCCGGCCCAAGTCCGCGGCGGTGCGCATCATCGCCACCGAGCGCCGCTGGCTCGATCCGACGATGCCGCTGCCCGACGATGAGGCGCTGGCTGCGGTGTTTGCCCGTGCGCCGCAGCCAGCGCCGTGCGTCTCCACGTTGGAGCCGTATCGTACGCAGATCGAGCGCTGGGCCGCCGAGGGCATCCAGGGCACGACGATCCACGCGGCGCTGTATCGCAACCACGGCTACACCGGCAGCTACTCGGCGGTGCGCCGGTTTCTGCAGGCGCAGGCGGCCTCGCAACCGATCGCGACCACGATGCGGCTGGACTTTGCGCCTGGCGATGCCGTGCAAGTCGACTTCGGCGCCGGGCCGCTCATCCCGCATGCGCGCACCGGCGAAGCGCTCAAGACCTGGATCTTCGTCATGACGCTGTGCTGGTCGCGCCACCAGTACGCCGAGTTAGTGCTGGACCAGTCGGTAGGGACGTGGCTGGGTTGCCATCGTCGCGCCTTCGAGTGGTTCGGTGGCGTGCCCAGGCGGGTGATGCCGGATTATGTGGCGCGCCACATAATCCGGCTTATGTGCCCTTCGCAGTTATGTGCCCTCCGAGCTTGAGCATCGCGTCGCGCCTGGGGGATGCCGTGATCTGCGGCACATAACGATCGGATCCGGATCGATGATCGACCTCCTACCACTACGATGGAATGGAGGTTGTCATGCTCGCCGACTACTTCGTAAAACCGGCCACAGTTGATCGGATTCGCGCCAACTGGCTGGCCCCACAGATCGAGTTGTATGTGGACTGGATGCGCGCTCATGGCTACCGCGACCGCAGCGTCCACCATCGGGTGCCCGTGGTATGCGCCTTCGCTGCGTTCGCGCAGCGCCATGGCGCTGCAGATATTTCCTCTGCGCCCGCGTTGATTGATCAATTTGCAGCGCATTGGCTGCAAGACCACGGGACCGGCTGCACCTCTGATCGCGCACGCCGATCAGTGCTAAAAGACGCGAGCGGCCCGGTTCGGCAGATGCTGGAGCTTGCGCTGAGCGGCGACATCACCCGTCACCGCGCCTGCAAGTCGTTTCCATTTGCCGCCGAAGCGCCCGGGTTCATCGCGTATCTCCGGCAGGAACGTGGTCTGCGCGAGGCCACCATCGTGCATTACGCACACTACCTCTCAGCTTTCGGCAACTACTGCCGGCGCGTGGCTGCCAACACGCTGTCGGCGGCATCCCCAGCGCTGTTGGCAGCATTCGTGGTGGATCACTGTCCGCGGCTGTCGCCTTCTTCGCGAATAAACCTTTGCGGGTGCTTGCGCGTATTCCTGCGCTACTGCCACCGCGAGCAACTGATCGAATCCGATCTCAGTGCTGCCGTGGAGATGCCCCAGTCCTACCGTCTCGCGGCCGTGCCGCGCGCCATCGGCTGGGACGATGTTCGACGCCTGCTCGCGGCCGTCGACCGCCGAACCGGTAAAGGTCGCCGCGATTACGCGATCCTGTTGTTGCTGGTCACTTACGGGCTGCGCGGCTATGAGGTGGCGCATCTTCGTCTCGACGACATTGATTGGCAGCGCGAGCAGTTGCGCATCCCGGATCGCAAAGCCGGCCATTGCACCGCCTATCCACTGGCTGCCGTGGTCGGCGAGGCCATCATCGACTACCTCAAGCAAGGGCGACCCGCGACCGAGGATCGCCATCTGTTCTTCCGCTCGGTGGCCCCGAGGGTGCCCATTACTTCGGCGGCAATCTCCTCGGCGGTCAGTGCCTACTTGCAACAGGCCGACATCCGGGTGCACCGCGGCGGCTCGCACACCTTGCGCCATACCTGCGTGCAACGCCTGATTGACGCCGAGTTTCCGCTGAAAACCATCGGTGACTACGTCGGTCATCGCTCTCCAGACTCCACCGCGATCTATACCAAAGTGGCGCTGGCCTGCCTGCGCGAAGTCGCCATGGGCGATGGGGAGGCGCTATGAGCAGGCCGGTCTACGCGCTGCACAGTGCGCTGGCAGTACCGATCGCCAGCTTCCTGCGCTACAAGCAAGCGCCATGAGCGCCCTCGGCCCCGCCTTGCATGCCTTCTTCGAGGATCATCTCAAGACCCAAAAGGGGCTGCGCCCCGCATCGGTCAGGAGCTACCGGGATGCGCTCAAGCTGTTCCTCGTTCACGTCGCCCACGCCTGCCATAAGCCGATCACCCGGCTGGCGCTCGCAGACTTGGATGCCGACCGTGTGCTGTCGTTCTTGCGTGAGATCGAATCCGCGCGAGGGAACAGCGCGCAGACCCGCAATCAACGCCTGGCGGCCCTACACACCTTCTACCGCTTCCTCGCCAGCCGCGATCCGCAGCTCCTGTGGCAAGCACAACGGGTGGCGGCCATCCCAACCAAGCGCTGCAGCCCTTCCGAGACCTGCTATCTGGAACGCGACCAGATCGCTGCGCTGTTCAAAAGCCTGCCCACCGAAGGCCACGTCGCCCTGCGTGACCGCGCGCTGTTGATGCTGCTCTACAACAGCGGCGCTCGTGCACAGGAAATCTGCGACTTACGCGTAAGCGATGTCGATCTCGATGGCCCGCTGCGCGTGCGCTTGCATGGAAAGGGCGACAAGTGGCGTACGTGCCCGCTCTGGCCAGTAACCGCCGACCTGCTCCGGCAACTCGACAGCGTCCGCAACGGGTCGCCCCAGTCAGCCTTGTTTCGGTCAAGAACGCGCCAAGCCATGACCCGGTTCGGCATCTACAAGCTTGTCCGCCGGCACACCAACGCACTCCACCGCGACCGCTTCACCAGACAACATCACGGCATCTCACCCCACGTGTTTCGACACACCACAGCCATGCACCTGCTTGAATCCGGCGTCGACGTCAACGTCATCCGCGCCTGGCTCGGACACGTCAGTCTCGATACGACCAACCGCTATGCGGAAATCACGCTGCGCACCAAGGAGGCTGCAGTAGCCGCCTGCCTGCCCCCGGATTCGCCGGCTGCCGAGGAACCCCGCCGAGGCCTCCGATGGCGCGACGATCAGGAGCTACTGAAATGGCTTCAGTCGTTGTGAGGATTATGTGTCGCAGGCCGTGGCATCCCCCAGGCGCGACGCGACGCTCAAGCTCGGAGGGCACATAACTGCGAAGGGCACATAACATCGACAACCCCAAGTGTGCAATCACCCGCGCGTGTCACACCGATCCGACGGTCCAGCGGGCCTATGCGGAGTGTGCCGAGGGGTATGGCTTCAAGATTAGTCCGTGTCCGCCACGGGACCCGCAGAAGAAAGGTATCGTCGAGGCCGGCGTGAAGTACGTGAAGCGCGCGTTCGTGCCCTTGCGTGCGTTTGGCGACCTGGCCGACGGGAATCGACAGTTGCACGCCTGGGTGTGGGCTGAGGCCGGCACACGCTGCCACGGCACCACCCGCGAACAGCCGCTGCAACGTTTCGCCGACACCGAGAAGGCCCTGCTGCAGCCGTTGCCGCTGGTCGCGCCGGAACTGGCGGTCTGGGCCATGGTCAGCGTGCATGGCGATGCACATGTGCAGTTCGAGAAAGCGCTGTATTCCGTGCCGTTCCGTTTGATCGGGCAGCGGCTGTGGCTGAAGGCCACGACCAGCCTGGTCAGCGTGTTTCAGGAGCACCAGTGCATCGCCACCCATCCCCACATGACACCGGGGCAGCGCTCGACACTGGCCGATCACCTTCCGCCGGAAGCGCTGGCCTGGTCGCTGGCCGACCCGCAGCACTGCCTGGCCGCCGCCGAACGCATCGGCCCCTATTGCCGCCGCG
>DATKUQ010000461.1:0-2042 GCA_035530495.1 Burkholderiales bacterium | reverse complement strand
CAAGGGTGTGCCGGCCAACCGGATCTACACCGAAGGCAAAGGCGAACAGAACCCGGTGACCAAACCGGGCGAATGCAAAGGGCACACGAGCGCGAAGCTCATCAAATGCCTGCAACCGGATCGCCGGGTGGAAATAGAGGTGATCGGTACGCGCTAGCGCGTTTCGCAGCGCGCATTTCCTGACCCCGCCTCCCGGCGGGGTCTTTATTTGCGCGTGTGGGTGGCGAATTCGCAGTCTGACGCGATCCGCATGCAAAATACAGTCTTGCACGCGATGGCGGTGGTGCGCCCGTTACAACATCCATCGCGCTCAGCGGTCGCCGGAGGGCACCACGCCGGCGCAATGCGCCGGGGCACCCTCCCCTGCTGCCCCGTCCTTGCGCGATCACGACGCTTGGCGACCACATTGTCGCGTTCCATTTCAGTCGCCAATAGCGGCTAGACTATGAATTCGCCACCCACAGCGTTCTACGAACGGAACGCGGAGCAAAGTCAGCCGCCTCAGTGACTCGACTACTTCTGCCGGGCACTTCCGAATACATGGTCCCAGAATCCACTGGTCACGCCGTAGCAGCCGGGCTGCGCGATGGAATGGTGGTGCAGTGGGCTCGGGCACGGGTTCTTGTCGGTGCGCTGGCGCGCGGACGCCGAAAGGCGCCGCGCAAGCGCGCGACGGTTGCCCGCCGGTTTTCCGGGCGGCCCTGCGCCCGGCGTAATTCGACGCCGTCTATGTACGGTGTCGCACAGACCGATGACCGCGGAAATAAGAATATTCATCTAACGCTTGGGCGGCGCGGCCACCTCCGCCCGATGCGCGTCGCGCGGCCGACGGCCCCAATGCCGGCCAACCATCGCGGTACGTCGAACCAGTGTTGGCTGTTTTACCCCAATCGGAGGCGATGACGCCATGCACCAGACATTGAAAGACTTGTCGCACTGCGACGACATCGGCAGCGTGGAATCGGCACTGCGCACGCTTTGCTCCGAATTCGGGCCGATGTCCAAGCTGGATGTTCTACCCCTGGTAGGCGCCGGCAAGCGCCAGGCAGTCTGCCTTCTGCGCCTGAACTCGTCCGCAAAGGAGCAGGACCTGATGACGAAGCTCGGCGCAGTTCGATTCGGTCAAGACTTATGTGTCGTCGTCGACCTTAGAATGCCGGCCTGAGCACAAGCGGCATACCACGCGTAATCACGTTGTCCAGGCACAGGCTTTATCCCGGATCCTGCAGTTGCCGTGCCGCGTTGATGTCATCTGCGGCAGTCGCGCTTGCCCCTGGCCCGGCACGGGCTTAAGCCAGCAGCCGACTGTTGCGATGCGTGCGCCCGCTTGCTTCGGCACGCGCGCAGTTGGCGAGCCGGTCGCGCCCTGCATCGGCGTGCCGATTGCTCGCGGTTCACAGCTGGAAGCCGATCCACAGCACCAGGCCCTCGATGAAGTCGCGCCACAAACCCGGCGGCCGTGCGTCGTAGCGGCGGGCAGTACGGCGCTCGCGCTCGAACCATGCGGCAAGGCGGGTGATATCCCCGGCGTCATTCAAAGCCACCATGAGCTCGTAGTTGAGAAACAGGCTGCGGCTGTCCAGGTTGGCCGAACCCGCGAGCGCCAGCACATCGTCGACGACCGCGGCTTTGGCGTGCAGCATCTGCGGCGCGAGCCAGACGCGCACCCCGGCAGCGGCAAGCGCGCGCAAAGAGCGGTGCCGTGCGATGTCGGCCAGACGATGATTGGACCTTGCCGGCAACAGCAAGTCCACCTGCACGCCCCGTCTTGCGGCCAAGCACAGCGCCATCAACAGCGCATCGTCGAGCAGGACATAGGGTGAGACGAGGGCGATGCGCGTGCGCGCGCGGTAGCCTGCGCTGACGAGCAGCGCGTGTACGGTATCGTCGGCTTGATCCGGGCCCGAGGCGATTATCTGCCCTGCGGCTTCGCCGGCTGCGGCGGCCGGGATGGTCTGCGCGCCGGCCACAGCAGCGCCCATCTCCGGCGCTTCGGCGCCCACGGCAAACATCCAGTCACGCCAGAACAGTTCGGCTGCCTG
>DATKUQ010000460.1:0-3298 GCA_035530495.1 Burkholderiales bacterium | reverse complement strand
ATGATCCAGCAAAATACGCGGTGATCGAAGTCGTCGCCCCCGAGCGCGGCGTCGCCATTGGTAGCAAGCACTTCGAACACACCCTTGGACAGCCGCAGGATGGAAATATCGAAGGTGCCACCGCCGAGGTCGAACACGGCGTACACGCCTTCGGCCGCATTGTCGAGGCCGTAGGCGATCGCGGCGGCGGTGGGCTCGTTCAGCAGGCGCAGCACGTTCAGGCCGGCGAGCCGCGCCGCGTCCTTGGTCGCCTGGCGCTGCGCGTCGTCGAAATACGCAGGGACCGTGATCACCGCGCCGAGCAGTTCGCCGCCGAGTGCGGCCTGCGCGCGCGCGCGCAGCGTGCGCAGGATGTCCGCCGAAATTTCCACCGGACTTTTCACTCCGGCGCAGGTACGCAACTGCACCATGCCGGGCGAGTCCAGAAAATCGTAGGGGCAGTTCTCGGCGTTGGCGACGTCTTTCAGCCCGCGCCCCATGAAACGTTTGACCGAAACGATGGTGTTGCGCGGATCGCACGTAAGCTCGGCCTGGGCCGGGTAGCCCACCGCGGTGGTGCCGTCGGGGAAATAGCGCACCACCGAAGGCATCAGTGCATGTCCCTCGGCATCGTTCAGCACCACGGCGATGCCGCTCCTGACCGTCGCCACCAGAGAGTTGGTCGTCCCCAGGTCGATGCCCACCGCCAGACGGTGCCGGTGCGGTTCGGGCGACATCCCGGGTTCGGCGATCTGCAGCAGGGCCATCAGGCGTCCGCTCCCTCCAGGGCGTCGCCGATTTCCTCGCGCAGGCGCTCGAGGAACATCAGCTTGCGCACCGACTCGGCTGCCAGCGCATCGTCGCCCGCGCCATCGAGGCAGCGCTCGAGATCGGCGTAGTGATCCTTCATTTCACCGGCGAGACGCTGCGCCAGCGCGGCGAGCGCTTCGGGCTGATGTGCGGCGTCCTCCACCGACTCGCGCCACTGCATCTGCTGCTGCAGGAATTCGGCCGGCATTGCGGTATTGCTCTCGCTTGCGATGTCCACGCCGTGCAGCGCAAGCAGGTAGCGCGCGCGCGCCAGCGGGCTTTTGAGCGTGCGATACGCCTCGTTAACCTGAGTTGCCGATTGCATCGAGACGCGGCGTTCGGCATCGCTTGCGCGCACGAACCGGTCGGGATGGACCTGCGACTGAAGTTTGCGGTAGGCCTCGTCCAACTGCGTCAGGTCCAGCTGAAAGCGCTGCGGCAGGCCGAACAGCTCGAAATGGTTTTGCTGGAAATTGATCATACGCGGACAAGACCTTTGAAACGCAAGGCGCCAGAACCTGAGAACCGATTGAGATTTGAGGGGAACCTTAGCTCGTGTTCCCCTGAGTCAGAGGCCGTTTCGGCGACCCCGAAAACAACTTGGGGTCCCCTGCGCCGTTCGCGTCCTTTGCCTTGAAGCCTAGATGTTAAAACTTTCCCCGCAACCGCACTGGTCTTTCACGTTCGGGTTCTTGAATTTGAAGCCTTCGTTCAGCCCTTCGCGCGCGAAATCGAGTTCGGTGCCATCGAGGTAAGGCAAGCTCTTCGGATCCACGATCACCTTCACGCCGTGGCTCTCGAACAGCGCGTCATCGGGGTTGACGTCGTCGGCAAACTCCAGCTTGTAGGCCATGCCCGAACAACCGGTAGTGCGCACGCCAAGGCGCAGGCCCACACCCTTGCCGCGCTTGGCGATGAAGTTGGAGACGTGCTTGGCGGCTTTCTCGGTCAGCGTAACTGGCATCACAGCCTCACGCGGCTTGTTGCGTCGCGGCGGCCGCGCTCTCGTCCGCGGCCAGTGCGTGCTTGGTCTTGTAATCGGCGATGGCCGCCTTGATCGCATCCTCGGCCAGGATGGAGCAGTGGATTTTGACCGGCGGCAGCGCCAGCTCCTCCGCGATTTGCGTATTCTTGATACCCATCGCCTGGTCCAGGGTCTTGCCCTTCACCCATTCGGTCACCAGGGACGAGGACGCTATGGCCGAGCCGCAGCCGTAGGTCTTGAAGCGCGCGTCCTGGATCACGCCGTCCGCGCCGACCCTGATCTGCAGTTTCATCACGTCGCCGCATGCGGGCGCCCCGACCATGCCGGTGCCGACCGCCGCGTCGCCCTTCTCGAACGAGCCGACGTTGCGCGGGTTTTCATAATGATCGAGTACTTTGTCGCTGTATGCCACGGTGTTTCTCCTTCAATGCAATCCTGTCTGGCATTTCAGTCCTGCCGAAATGCCCCTGATTTAGGGGAGCATGAGGGGAAATATCCCCTCATTTCCAAATCTATCTTAGTGTGCAGCCCACTGCACGGTATTCAGGTCCACGCCTTCCTTGTACATGTCCCACAGCGGAGACAGCTCGCGCAGCTTGGAAATCTTGCGCTTGAGCAGGTCGACAGTGAAATCGATATCTTCCGCGGTGTTGAAGCGTCCGATGGTGAAGCGAATGGAGGAATGGGCCAGTTCGTCGGAACGCCCCAGCGCGCGCAGCACGTAGGACGGCTCCAGGCTGGCGGAGGTGCACGCCGAGCCGGACGATACGGCGATTTCCTTGATGCCCATGATCAGCGACTCGCCCTCGACGAAATTGAAGCTGACGTTGAGATTGCCCGGAATGCGCTGCTCCAGGTCACCGTTCAGGTGCACTTCCTCGATTTCGCTCAAGCCCGCCCACAGGCGGTCGCGCAGGCCGCGAATGCGCTCGTTCTCGGCAGCCATCTCCACCCGCGCAATGCGGAACGCCTCGCCCATGCCGACAATCTGGTGCGTCGCGAGCGTGCCCGAGCGCATGCCGCGCTCATGCCCGCCGCCATGTATCTGCGGCTCGATGCGCACGCGCGGCTTGCGCCGCACGTACTGCGCGCCTATGCCTTTCGGTCCGTACACTTTGTGCGCGGTAACGGTCATCAGGTCGACCTTTAGTTTGGCCAGATCGATCTCCACCTTGCCCGCCGCCTGCACCGCGTCGCAGTGAAAAATGATGCCCTTGGGGCGGCAGATCTCGCCGATGGCGGCAATATCCTGGATCACGCCGATTTCATTGTTGACCATCATCACCGAGACGAGGATGGTGTCCGGGCGTAGCGCCGCCTTCAGTTTTTCGAGATCGAGCAGCCCGTTCGGCTCCGGATCGAGGTAGGTCGCCTCGAAGCCCTGGCGCTCGAGTTCACGCATCGTGTCCAGCACCGCCTTGTGCTCGGTCTTGACGGTGATGAGGTGCTTGCCCTTGCCCTGGTAGAAGTGCGCCGCGCCCTTGATCGCGAGGTTGTCGCCTTCGGTGGCCCCCGAGGTCCAGA
>DATKUQ010000459.1:0-2926 GCA_035530495.1 Burkholderiales bacterium | reverse complement strand
GCTTTTCGGTTACCGAGCTCGTGACCATGGAGGATCTGGGCATCTCGCAGGAGGGCAAGGCGATAGGTGATGTGCTCGACGGCTTCTACGACGCTTCGGGCAAGATTCCCTGCCAGATCGATGGCGGCTTGAAGTGCTTCGGTCATCCGATCGGCGCCTCCGGGCTGCGCATGATCTACGAGATGTATCTGCAGTTGGGCGGCCGCGCGGGCGAGCGCCAGAGGCCGGACCCGGTACTCGGCATGACGCACAACCTCGGCGGTTTCCCCAGTCAGAACGTTTCCGCCATCACCATCGTCGGCCGCTACGGCGCCTGAGTGCGGGCCGGCGTCGGGCGCGCAGCCGAATTGGCGGCGTGCCGGGGCCGGCTGACCGGCCGTTCCGCGTATCGACGTACGCGCAAATCGCGGCCGCTATCGATCGCGTGCTGTGGCTATAATCGGGACAACAACAACAGCGCAGGGAAAACAACATGAAAACCCGCATCACGGAATTGCTGGGCATCGAGCACCCGATCATCCAGGGGGGCATGCACTACGTCGGTTTGGCCGAATTGGCGGCGGCCGTCTCGAACGCCGGCGGGCTGGGCATCATCACCGCGCTGACGCAGCCCACGCCCGAGCTTCTCGCAAAAGAAATCGCGCGCTGCCGCAAGATGACCGACAAGCCTTTCGGCGTGAACCTAACGTTCTTGCCGGCGTTCTCCAAGCCGCCCTATCCCGAATACATCCGCGCGATCATCGAAGGTGGGGTCAAGGTCGTCGAGACCGCAGGGCGGAACCCGGAGTCTGTCATGCCCTATCTTAAGGCGGCCGGGATCAAGGTGATACACAAGTGTACGTCGGTGCGGCATTCGCTCAAGGCGGAGGCGATCGGCTGCGATGCGGTCAGCGTCGACGGCTTCGAGTGCGGCGGGCATCCGGGCGAGGACGATGTGCCGAACTTCATCCTGTTGCCGCGGGCCGCCGAGGAATTGAAGATCCCGTTCGTTGCTTCCGGCGGCATGGCTGATGGGCGCAGCCTGGTGGCGGCCCTGGCCCTGGGGGCGGAGGGGATGAATATGGGCACGCGCTTTATTGCGACCAAGGAAGCGCCGGTGCATGAAAACGTAAAGAAGGCACTGGTCGCGGCTTCCGAACTCGACACGCGTCTGGTCATGCGCGGGCTGCGCAACACCGAACGCGTGCTCAACAACGCGGGTGTGAAGCGACTGCTGGAAATCGAACATGAAAAAGGCGATGCGCTGACCATCACCGACGTCTTCGAGCAGGTCGCGGGCATCTATCCGAAAGTGATGCGCGACGGCGACGTCGAAGCCGGCGCATGGAGTTGCGGCATGGTGGCAGGCCTGATACACGATGTACCCACGGTCAAGGAATTGATCGACCGGATCATGAGCGAGGCCGAGGGCCTGATCAATCAGCGGCTCGCGGGCATGATCCGCAAATAGCGCGACTGCCGGGCTTTCAGCACACCCACTCTTCGCTGCGTTCCCACAAGATCCTGGCAAGTTCCGGGTCGCGCGCGACCCGGCTGGGCGTTTTGGGGCGGCATTCGTCGTAGTAGAGGCCCGTTTCCGCAGCCGCGCCGGCGGAAGTCGCGCAGTGCAAAGTGGTCCGCGCGCCCTTTGCCGGGGAAGTCAGCGCGAGCTTCAGCAGCCAGCCGAACGGCCAGGGCACCGAGCGCCACACCTCGGTGGCGACGACCCCCGGATGCAGGGAATAGGTCGTGACGCCGCTTCCCGCGAGCCTGCGGCCGAGCTCTGCGCTGAAAAGAACGTTTGCGAGCTTGGACACGCCGTATTCCTCCAAGGCCGTTGCCGTGCGCGTGGGTTTGCGCACCGCCTGCCAGTCCATGCCGCGCGCCCGGTAGTGCGCCTTGCTCGCCACGGTGACGATGCGCGCCGGCGCCGAGGTCTTGATGCGCTCGAGGAGCAGCTGCGTGAGCAGAAAATGCCCCAGGTGATTGACGCCGAAAGCGAGCTCGAAGCCGCTCTTGGTGTAGCCGCGCGCGCCCGCGAGGCCCGCATTGTTTATCAACAGCTGCAGCGGCAAGCCGCGCGCGAGGAAAGTCTTCGCGCATTGGCGCACGGACGCGAAATCGCCCAGATCGAGCGGGAGCAGTTCGGCCTTGCCGCCGTCGGGCAGGGCGCCGATCTCATCGAGCACGGACTGCGCGCGCTGGGCGGAGCGGCAGGCGACGAACAGCTGCGCGCCTTGCGCGGCAAGCGCAACAGCGGTGACCCGCCCGATGCCGGTGTTCGCGCCGGTGACCAGCGCGATCTTTCCGGCCAGCGGCTTGGAATCTGCTTGTGCCATAAGGGGGTATCCTTTCCGCCGGTGCGTTCAATACGCGTTTCGACCCGCGCCTGTCGGTCTGCAGTATGCCTCAGCTGGCGCTCCCTTTTCCAGGTTTCCACTCCTTTCCGCCTCCAATGGGGATCGCTTGACTTTGGTCAATAGGTCCGCTGCGCCGGCTGCTAAGGTATTTCACGTATCCACGGTACTGCGAACCAAGCGGGGTGTGCCATGCAAGCATCGTCGCCGGTCCAGGTCGTCATCGCGGCGGACGGCCGCAGGCTCGAAGGTGAATTGATCGTGCCCGGCGATGCCTCCGGCGTCGTCGCGTTTGCACATGGCAGCGGCAGCAGCCGGCACAGTCCGCGCAATCAATTCGTTGCGCGCGAGTTGCAGCAGGCCGGGCTGGCGACGCTGCTGCTCGACCTGCTCGAAGAAGAGGAGGGGGAAGACCGGCATAAGGTATTCGACATCGAACTGCTCGCCCTGCGCCTGCTCGCGGCCGCGCGCTGGCTCGGCGACAACCCCTCCACCCGTTCCTGTGCGCTGGGATATTTCGGCGCCAGCACCGGCGCGGCGGCGGCTCTCGTCGCCGCGGCACGCGAACCCGGCAGGGTGTCCGCGATCGT
>DATKUQ010000458.1:0-3968 GCA_035530495.1 Burkholderiales bacterium | reverse complement strand
CGGAGTAAACGGTCCGCCCTTGTGCGTGCCGTCGCAGAACGGCTGATTCTTGGATTGGCCGCAGGCGCACCACCAGTAATCGCCGGGAGCGAGCTCGAGGACATACGGGGCTTTCTGCGGAGATACGGGTTCAGCCATAAGACCTCCAATCGGTGCGCACTTGCGTGCAAAGGAAACTGTCGAGCTACGCCGGGACCGCGCGATCCGGGTCAGTACCGACCCGGATCCGCGTAATTCTCGAACCGGGTGTACTCGCCGATGAAAGTGAGGTTCAGCGTGCCGATGGGGCCGTTGCGCTGCTTGCCGATGATGATCTCGGCCTTGCCCTTGTCGGCCGACTCGGGGTTGTAGACCTCGTCGCGATAGATGAACAGGATCACGTCGGCATCCTGTTCGATGGCGCCGGACTCGCGCAGGTCGGACATGACCGGGCGCTTGTTCGGGCGCTGCTCCAGGCCGCGGTTGAGCTGCGACAGCGCCACCACAGGAACGTGCAACTCCTTCGCCAGCGCCTTCAGCGAGCGCGAAATCTCCGAGATTTCCGTTGCGCGGTTCTCGCCGCTGGTCGTCGAGGACATCAGTTGCAGGTAGTCGACCACCACCAAGCCCAGGCCGTCGTACTGCCGGTGCATGCGGCGCGCGCGCGCGCGCAGCTCGAGGCAGTTCAATGCCGGCGTCTCGTCGATGTGGATCGGCGCGTCGTGCACCTTGCCCACGGCATCGGTCAGGCGGCTCCAGTCCTCGTCGGTCAGCCGCCCGGTGCGCAGTTTCATCTGGTCCAGCCGGCCGACGGATCCGAGCATGCGCATGGCCAGCTGCGAGCCGCCCATTTCCATACTGAACACCGCCACCGGCAGGCGGTCGTTCACCGCCACGTGCTCGGCGATATTGAGCGCGAACGCGGTTTTTCCCATGCTCGGGCGCCCGGCGACGATGATCAGGTCGCCCTGCTGCAGCCCGGAAGTCTTCTGGTCGAGGTCGTCGAATCCGGTGGCAAGCCCGGTGATGTCAGAAGGATTGTCGCGGTGATAGAGCATGTCGATGCGCTCCATCACCTGCGCCAGAATAGGCTGGATCTCGATCAGGCCCTGGTGCCCGCGCGCTCCCGCCTCGGCGATCTCGAACACGCGCGACTCGGCCTCGTCGAGCAGCTTGGCCACTTCCTTGCCCATCGGGTTCAAGGCGGAGTCGGCGATGCCGGTGCCGACTTCGATCAGCTTCCTCTGAATCGCGCGCTCGCGCACGATTTCGGCATAGCGCCGGATGTTGTGCGCCGACGGCGTGTTCTGCGCCAGCGCGCCCAGATACGCGAGCCCGCCGGTCTTGTCCTTGTCCTCGCTTTGCTCGATGGACTCGAATACCGTGACCATGTCGGCCGGCCGGTTCTTCTCCATCAGCTTGCCGATGTGGCGGTAGATGCGGCGATGATCGTCGCGGTAAAAGTTGCTCTCCGCGAGGATGTCGGCGACGCGCTCCCACGCCTGGTTGTCGAGCAGCAAGCCGCCCAGCACCGACTGCTCCGCCTCGATCGAATGCGGCGGCACGCGCAGCTGTGTCAGTTGCGGATCGTTGGCGATTTGGGGATTTGCTTGGGCCATGAGGGAGTCTCAGTCGAATTCAAATTCTACCAGCAGTGCGCCGCCGGCAAGTGGGATGATGGCCCTGCCGCGCCAAATAAAAAAGGCCGGAGCCCCGGCCTTTTTTAATCAAGGGCTTGCCCCTTACTCTGTCGCCTCGCCCAGAACCGAGACGGTGATGTGCACAACCACGTCAGAATGCAGCCCGATGGCGATGGAACTGTCGCCGACCTGTTTCAACGGTCCCTCCGGCAGGCGGATGGCGGAGCGCTCGACGGCGAAGCCCTGCGCTTCCAGCGCCTCTGCAATGTCGTGGGTGGTGACCGAACCGAACAAACGCCCGTCGACGCCGGTCTTGCGTGTGACCTGAACCGTCAGGCCGTCGATCTTGGCGCCGATTTCCTGCGCCGTGGCCAGCGCCTCGTTCTGCGCTTTCTCCAGTTCGCCGCGCCGCACCTCGAACGCAGCGAGATTCTCGGGGGTAGCGCGCTTGGCCTTGCCGTGCGGGATCAGGAAATTGCGGGCGTAGCCCTCTTTTACCTTGACCACGTCGCCCAAGCCGCCGAGGTTGACTACTTTTTCCAGCAGTATTATTTGCATCGGGGCGCTCCTCAGTGCAGATCGGTGTAAGGCAGCAGCGCGAGATAGCGCGCGCGCTTGATCGCCGTGGACAGCTGGCGCTGATAACCGGCCTTGGTGCCGGTAATGCGCGCCGGGATGATCCTGCCGTTCTCGTTGACGAAGTCCTTGAGGATTTCGATGTCCTTGTAATCGATCCACTCGATCTTCTCCGCGGTAAAGCGGCAGAACTTGCGCCGTTTGAACAGCTGGCGCCCGCCCTTCTTGTCGTCTTTCTTGTCGTTGCGGCCCTTGCCTTTGCCTTTGGCCCCTCTTCTTGGTGGTGGCATGTCAAACTCCTTCTACGAATTCAATGTTGGTTGCGTGCAATACCAGTTGCTTGCTCTCGCGGCTCTTACCCGCCAGGAAGCCGGTGACCTTCACCTGCATTCCCGGCTTGGCCGCCGCCATCAGGCGCGCTTCGCGCTCGAAGGCCATACCGGCCAACTCGCACTGCACCGCGCGTGCGGCGCCGGCCTCGATCTGCTCGGACGCGTGGCTGAGCCTGAAATTGACCACCGGGATGCCGGCGGGCGTATGGCGCAGGGCGTCGAGTTCGATCAGCTTGCCGGACAGCACGAACTGATTGTCCAATCTGCTCAGGCAGCGGGCGCGGGCGCCGCGGCAGCCGCTTCAGCCGGCTTGGGAGCCTCGGCCGCCTTCGGCGCCTCGGCATTAAGTACCGAGCGCGACTTCTCTTCCTTCATCATCGGCGAAGGTGCGGTAACCGCGGCCTTCATCTGCACGGTGAGATGACGCAGGACGGCGTCGTTGAACTTGAACGAATGCTCGAGCTCGTCCAGGGTCTCCTGGTCGCATTCGATGTTCATGAGCACGTAGTGCGCCTTGTGCATCTTGGCGATGGGGAAAGTCATCTGGCGCCGGCCCCAGTCTTCGAGGCGGTGGATCGCACCCTTGCGGGCGGTGATGGTGCTGCGGTAGCGCTCGATCATCGCGGGCACCTGCTCGCTCTGATCGGGATGGACGATGAATACGATTTCGTAATGTCGCATGCAGTCTCCTTATGGGTTGAGCCTCCCGTCATGCGTAGCGGTGAGGCAAGGTGGGCCGGATCGGAAAAAACCGGCAATCAGCGAAAAGCGCGTGATTATAAAGGGAAAGCGCCTTTCAAGGCAAATATTTCTCAGCTTGCGCGGGTTCGTCCCCCCGCCCCGCGCCTGCGGCGCGATTCGAACAACACGACGCCGCTCGCGACCGAGACATTGAGGCTTTCGACCTGCCCCAGCATCGGGATTTTCACCAGCTGGTCGCAGGTCTCGCGCGTGAGGCGCCGCAAGCCCTCGCCTTCGGCGCCGAGCACCCAGACGAGCGACGCGGGCAGCTGCGCCGCATACAGGTCCTCGCTCGCGCCCGAATCCGCACCCACCACCCAGATGTTGCGCTCCTTCAGCTCGCGCAGCGTACGCGCGAGGTTGGTGACCGCGATATAGGGCACGCTGTCGGCGGCGCCGCTCGCCACCTTGATCACCGCCGCCGAAAGTCCGACCGCGCGGTCCTTGGGTGCGATCACCGCATGGCAGCCCGCGGCATCGGCGACGCGCAGGCAGGCGCCCAGGTTGTGCGGGTCCTGCACACCGTCCAAGGCCAGCAACAGCGGCGGCTCCTTCAGCTGGTCGAGCAGGTCGTCCAGGGAAACGTGGCGGCGCAGCGCGTCCACTCTGGCCACCACGCCCTGGTGCCTGCCCGGCGGCGCCATCCCGTCCAGGCGCCGCGCGTCCACCTGCAGCACGCGCAGCTTCAAACTCTCTGCGA
>DATKUQ010000457.1:0-4151 GCA_035530495.1 Burkholderiales bacterium | reverse complement strand
CCTGGTCGTAGAGCGGGTCCTTCTCGCCGCTCGGCGCGCCGTCCTCGCCGAGCAGGCCGGCGTCTTCCGCGGGCGGGCCTTCCAGCACCTCGCCGAGGTACTCGGGCTTGGCGAGGCTGCGCAGGTGCTCGGCGACCTTGTGCACCTCGTGGTCGGCCACGAAGGCGCCGTGCACCCGCTGCGGCAGCCCGGTGCCGGGCGGCAGATAGAGCATGTCGCCCGCGCCGAGCAGCGCCTCCGCGCCCGACTGGTCGAGGATGGTGCGCGAGTCCACCTTGCTCGATACCTGAAACGAGATGCGCGTCGGGATATTGGCCTTGATCAGGCCGGTGATTACATCGACCGAGGGGCGTTGCGTCGCCAGGATCAGGTGTATGCCCGAAGCGCGCGCCTTTTGCGCCAGGCGCGCGATGAGTTCCTCCACCTTCTTGCCCACCACCATCATCAGATCGGCGAGCTCGTCGATCACCACCACGATATAGGGCAGCGGCGCGAGGAACTGCGGTTCGCCGGTCTCCAGCGTAGTCGGGTCCTGCAGCGGCTGGCCCAGCTTCTCCGCGTCCGCAACTTTAGTGTTGTAACCCGAGAGCTGGCGCACGCCCAGCCAGGACATGAGCTTGTAGCGCCGCTCCATCTCGGCCACGCACCAGTTGAGCGCGCTTGCAGCTTGTTTCATGTCGGTCACCACCGGCGCGAGCAGGTGCGGGATGTCCTGATACACAGACAGCTCCAGCATTTTCGGATCGATCAGGATCAGGCGTATCTGCTGCGGCTCGGCCTTGTACAGCAGCGACAGGATCATGGCATTGATCGCCACCGATTTGCCCGAACCGGTGGTTCCCGCCACCAGCAGGTGCGGCATTTTTGCGAGGTCGGCGACCACGGGCTTGCCGGCGATGTCCTTGCCCAGAGTCAGGGCCAGCGGCGCGTGCATCTCATGGTAAACCTCGGAGCTGAGGATTTCCGACAGCCGCACGATCTGGCGCTTGGGATTGGGAATCTCCAGCCCCATGCACGACTTGCCGGGAATGGTCTCGACCACGCGTATGCTTACCACCGACAGCGCCCGCGCCAGATCCTTCACCAGGCTCATGATCTGGCTGCCCTTGACGCCCACCGCCGGTTCGATCTCGTAGCGCGTGATTACCGGACCCGGGTAAGCCGCGAGCACCTTCACCTGGACGCCGAAATCGGACAGTTTCTTTTCGATCAGGCGCGAAGTGTATTCCAGAGTTTCCGCGCTCATCGATTCGATATCGCTCTGCGGCTGGTCGAGCAGGGCCAGAGGCGGCAGCGGCGTATCGGGCAGGTCCTGGAACAGCGGTACCTGCTTCTCCTTGATTACGCGCTCGGACTTCGCGATCTCCGCCACCGGCGCTTCGATGAAAATCGGCTCGTGGTCTTCGATAATGCGCTTCTTGTCTTCTTCTACGATCACCTCGCGCTCCTGGGTCGCAATTGCGCCAGCCTTGCGGTCCTGCCGGCGCTGCCAGCTCTGCAGCACGAACTCGTACGCCGTCTCCAGCGCCGCACCTATCACTTCGGCCACGGTCAGCCAGGATATGCCGGTGAACAGGCTCGCGCCGATCGCGAACAAGGTCAGCAATATCAGCGTCGCGCCGATGAAACCGAATGTGGCGGAGAAGCTGCTGCTCACCACTGCGCCGAGCATGCCGCCCGGCGCGAGCGGCAGCGCCGCCTTGATCGTGTAAAAGCGCAGCGCTTCGATGCCGCTGCTGGCGGCAATCAGCAGCACAAAACCTGCCAGCGCGACCAGCAGCGAACGCCTGTCCAGCAGGCGGCTGCCATCCAGCCGCCGGTAGCCGGCGATAACGATGTAGCCGAGCAACACCACCCACCAATACGCCGAGACGCCGAACAGATAGAGCAGCAGCTCCGACAGCCAGGCGCCGACGCGCCCGCCGGCGTTTCTCGCGCCCGCCGCCGTGCTGTGAAACCAGCCCGGATCGGCCTTGTCGAACGTCACCAGGATCAGCAACAGGTAGAGCGCCAAAGCCATCAGCGCAAACCACTTGGATTCGCGCAGCAAGGCAGCGATTTTCCCCGGCAGGGGCGGCGGTTCGGTTCGGTTCGGGGTGCGCATATTCCGGCAAGCGTCTGTTCCCGCATTTTACCCGCTTGGCCGCTCGCGCAGCAAAACAGGCCCAAACAGCCGCAAATAAAAATCCCCGCGCGCGGCGGGGATCTTCGGGCCCGTGGACGCCAAAAAAGTCAGGGGCGGACCACGCACTCCTGGTTCTTGCCCGAGTTCGCGGCTGCGCCCGTCAGGATGCTCACGATAAAGCTCGCCGGCGGCACGAACTGCAGGCCCGGATCCGTAGAGAGAAAGCGCGGACGGCTGTTGCGGTCCGAAATCTCGCCGAACTGGCCGGCACGAAAGTTCTGCGAGCCGGCATTGTTGGTCACGACGATCTCGCCGTCGGTCACGTTCACGTACACGCCGGGTTCCAGGTTCCCGCTCGAGTCGGGCTTGGGACAAGGCGTGGTCAGACAGTCGTCGGCACCATAGCTGGTGCCGCGTATGCCTATGGTCGCAGTGACCGTGTCCAGCTTGTAAGCATCCTTGTTGCCGCGCTTGCCTATCAGACCGGTAATCGCGCGCAAGCCGCCCTTGACCAGGTTGAAAACGAAACTGTCCTTCGCCGGTTCTGCCTTCCTGAAATGGAACTGCTGGATCTTGAGGCTGGTGTTCGGCTTCAGCGTGATCAGCCCTCCATCGGAAAACTTGATCTGCGCATAGCTGTTCTTCTGCGTATTGACGGTATCGCCGCTGACGACCTCGGATTTCTGCGACAGGATGCGCACCGAACCGTCGGCCTTCAGCACCGACAGCGTGCCCGACAATTGCGTCACCGTGCCGGTACTGGCGAGGACGGCGCCCGACATCAAGCCCAGCGCCACGATCATCACGCCTTTCAAGCCTGGACGATAAACGCTCATGTTGTCGCTCCTTCGTTCAACCGAGCCGGCAAGCACTCCAGCGCAATTTGCTCCCGAACATTAAATTTAGTTCAATTTCGAATTGCGACTCCGTGAACAAGTTCACGATTATTAACATATTTTTGTCGGCCAGCAGGAAAATCGGGAACTTCTGCAAGCAGACCCCAGCACTGTTGGCCGGCGATTTCGGGTAACTGCCCTTAATCCGGCAGCAGGATATTCTCGCGCACGACTATGGTATCCCCGCGCACTTCGATGTAGCGCGACTCCTGCAGGTGTTTCATTACGCGGCTGACCATCTCGCGCGAGGCGCCGATCATGCGCGCGATATCCTGTTTGGACAGTTTCCTGGTCACCACTTTCTCGCCATCGACGACTTCGGCCGCCTCCAGCAGCAAACGCGCCACGCGGCCGAATACGTCCATCAGCGCCAGACTGCCGATTTGCCTGTCGGCATCGCGCAAGCGCTTCACCAGGCCGCGCATCACGGTCATGGCCATGTCGAAGTTATCGGCCAGACAGCGCCTGAAATCGGACTTGGAAATGGAGATCAGCTCGCACGGCTCCAGCGCGACTACGCTGGCCGAACGCGGGCTGTTGTCGATCAAACCCATCTCGCCGAAAAATTCATTCGGCCCCAGGATCGACAGGATGACCTCCTTGCCGTCCAGGTCACTCATGAATACCTTGATCCGGCCGCTGATCAGAATGTATAGGGAGTCGGTGGGATCGCCCGCGTTCAGTATCTGCGCCCCGCGCGCGAACGATTTTCGCGACACCACGCGCGCCAGCAGCGCGAGCTCGTCCTCGCTGAGCACCGAAAGCAGGGGCACGTTACGCAACAAAGCGGTGGAAACCGGCGATGGCCCGAGCATACTTCTTCCCCTATACAGCTATTGCATTTGTTCCGCGGCGAGTCGGCATCGCGCGGCCAGCCGGTAAGGCTGAATGGCATGCGCACTGCCTCGCGCCGTCCGGCTGGCGCCTGCTGCGCGCTGGCCGGACATCGGCGTTTTTTCCATGCTATCAGATTCCTGCACAGCCGGCTCAGCCGCGTACGCCGTCGGACCGGGCCGTAGCTGGCCGGCCGCGGCGCCTATTCTGCGAGCAGCCTTGTGTTGCGCAGGACGAGGACGCGCCCGCGCACTTCGAAGTAGCCGCCAAGCTGCAGGTCCCTCATCACGCGACTG
>DATKUQ010000456.1:0-2448 GCA_035530495.1 Burkholderiales bacterium | reverse complement strand
CAGGCGGCGCGCGCCGCGCCGCCTGGAACCAGGGGTGCTGGTCAGAGGTGTGGTTCACCACCAGTTCGGTGATGATGCGCAGGCCGCGCCGGTGCGCCTCGCGCACCAGCGCGCGCACATCGCCGCGGGTGCCATACTGCGGGTGAACGTTGTGATAGTCGGAAACGTCGTAGCCGTCGTCCTTCATCGGCGAGGGATAGAAGGGCAGCAGCCAGATCGTGTTCACGCCGAGGTCGCGCACGTAGTCGAGCTTTTCGATCAGCCCGGGGAAATCGCCCAGGCCGTCGCGGTTGGAATCGAAGAACGCCTTGACGTGCAACTGGTAGATGACGGCGTCCTTGTACCAGAGTGCGTCGTCCTGGATTTCGGCAGCCGTCGCGTCGTGCGGCTGCGCTTCCTTGGAATGGTGCTTTGCCGGTTTGTCCATGGTGCGATCCGGTCTGCTTACAGGAAGTAGTCGAAGTTGCGTTCGGTGCGCACCTTGCGCCGCAGCGCGAATACATGCGCGGGAGCACGTTGCGGATCGAGCTGGACGAAATTGCGCGGGCCGCTCCAGAGAAAGCGCGCGCCGGACAGCAGGTCGTGCATCTGATACGGCATATGCGCGTCTATGCCGAGCGCCGCCAGATCGAGTTCGACCCAGCCGGACTGCACGTGGTGCGGATCGAGATTGACCACCGTCACCACCAGGTTCTCCTGCTCGGCGTCCGACTTGGCATAGCACAGCAGGCTGTCGTTATCGACCGGCAAGAAGCGCAGCGACGCATCGGACTGCAGCGCGGGGTTGTCGCGGCGGGCGCTATTGACGCGCGCGATCAGGTCGGACAGGCTGTGCGGCGCCCCCAGATCCCACTGGCGGATCTGATACTTCTCGCTGTTCAGGTATTCCTCGCTCCCGGGGTCGCGCGGCTCCGCCTCGAGCAGTTCGTAGGCCGGCCCGTAGATGCCGTAGTTCGCGCCCAGCGTCGCCGCGAGCACCAGGCGCACGACGAAGGCGGGGCGGCCGCCGAACTGCAGGTACTCGGTGAGGATGTCCGGGGTGTTCGGCCAGATATTGGGCCTGAAGTATTCGCGCCCGGGCCCCTGCGTGAGCTCGGTAAAATATTCGATGAGTTCGTGCTTGGCGTTGCGCCAGGTGAAGTAGGTGTAGGACTGGGTGAAGCCCAGCTTGGCCAGGCGGTGCATGACCCTGGGCCGGGTGAACGCCTCGGCGAGAAACAGCGCCTCCGGGTACTCGCGCTTCAATTCGGCGAGCGCCCATTCCCAGAACGGAAACGGCTTGGTATGCGGATTGTCCACGCGGAAAATCCGCACGCCTTCGCCGGCCCAGAAGCGGAACACGTCGGCGAGTTCCTGCCATAGCCCGCGCCAATCGTCGGACTCGAATTCGAATGGGTAGATGTCCTGGTATTTCTTCGGCGGATTCTCGGCGTACTGCACCGTGCCGTCGGGCCTCCAGCGGAACCATTGCGGATGCGCCTTGACGTAAGGGTGATCCGGCGCGCACTGGAACGCGATGTCCAGCGCGATCTCCATGCCGTGCGTTTTGGCGCTCGCCACCAGCCGCCTGAAATCGTCCATGGTCCCCAGCTCGGGGTGCAGCGCCTTGTGCCCGCCCTCGGCCGCGCCTATCGCCCACGGACTGCCCGGGTCAGCGGGCCCCGCGGCGAGCGCGTTGTTCGCCCCCTTGCGGTTGATGCGTCCAATCGGATGGATCGGCGGCAGGTAGAGCACGTCGAATCCCATCTTCGCGATGCCGGGCAGGCGCGCCTCGCAGTCGCGCAGGGTGCCGTGCCGCCCCGGCTCTGCCGCTGCCGAGCGCGGGAACATTTCGTACCAACTGGAAAAGCGCGCGCGCGCGCGGTCGACCACCAGCGGATGTTCGACCGGGTAGATGCTGGCGCGACGGCGGTCCGGGTAGCGCTTGGCGACGGCGGCAAATTCTTCGTCGAGCCCCAGCGTTTTGAGCACCTGCGGATCGAGCACGGCCCGCAGCCTCGCCGCCCAACTGCTCAAGCGCGTCCGGTCTTCGCCGTCGGCGCGCTGCGCGGCTTCCTCGATCAGGCCGGCGCCGACCAGCGCCGCGACGCGCAGGTCTTCGCCATCCACGCGCCGCGCGAAATCGTGGCGCCAGGAGAGAAAATGATCCACCCAGGCGGTGACCGTGTACTGGTAGCGGCCGACGGACTGCGCCACGAAGCTCGCGCTCCAGCGATCGTTGCCCAGCGGCGCCATCGGCGTTTCATGCCACGCCGCCTCGCCTTCGCGCCGCCACAGCAGCACGCAGGCGAGCGAGTCATGTCCATCGGTGAAACAGTCGGCCTCGACCACGACCGCGTCGCCGACGATGCGCTTGGCCGCAAAGCGACCGTTGTCCACCGATGGCGTGATGCGCTCTATCACCGCGCGCATGCGCCCGTCGTTCGTCTGCAAATCCGCGTCAGCCAT
>DATKUQ010000455.1:0-2210 GCA_035530495.1 Burkholderiales bacterium | reverse complement strand
GCAAGGGTTCGAACTTGTTGGCGGGCGGCTGTTGCCGGGAAGCACGGGACCCGTTGCGCAGTTCATGTACCAGAACGCCAAGGGAAAGCGTATCACGCTGTATGTGTCCCGCCGTCAGGCCGGGCCGCGCGATACCGCGTTCCGCTTCAGCCAGGAAGACAATATATCCGTGTTCTACTGGATCGACGGCACACTCGGCTACGCGCTATCCGCGGAGATGCCCCGCTCGCGCCTTTTGACAGTGGCCACCGCCGTTTATAAGCAGCTCAGACCCTAGGAATAGCGCGCCTAGTCTTGTTTGTTATTATTGGACTGCTGCTGCTTATCGGCCTTCTGTTTTTGCGGCATGATGAGCGCGCCCTTGGAACCGCAGGCTTGCAGCAGCACACTTAACAGGATGGCGGTTGCGATTGCGCGCATACGCGAATTTTAGCATGGCAGTACCGGACACGAAACCGATGGACGAGAGCGAATTCATACGCTTGGCCGAGCATACGCTGCAATTACTCGATCGGCGCATCGAGGCGAGTGGTATCGACGCCGACTGCGAATTCAAGGGCACGGGCGTGCTCGAGATCGAATTCGGGGACGGCAGCAAGATCATCGTCAACAGCCAGGCCGCGGCGCGCGAAATCTGGGTGGCGGCGAAATCGGGGGGGTACCACTTTCACCGCGACGGCCCGCGTTGGGTCAATACCCGCGACGGCAGCGAGTTGTTCGAGGCGCTGTCGACCTATGTTAGCCAACAGGCGGGCGAGGCGGTGAATCTGACAATGGGCAGCGATTAGCGTTGGCGAGCCGGAGAGCACGCTAGCGTTGTTTCGAAATCACCGAAAGGATCTCTCGACTTGGGGGGCGCGGGTAGCCGCGGCAGGGGCTAAGTTCTTCTTTTCGATCCAGACAGCTCCATTTCGCGGCGCGCCTGCGCTGCCCGGCTGGACCTGCACCGGCGAGGCGTACCCGCCTTCCTCCGGACTGCTCGTATTGGCTGCGGGCGTATCGTTCTCTTGCGCGGGCGGGACGTTTTCGCGATAGAAGTACTCGCTGAGCGTGCCGTCGCTGGCCGGCAGGCCGGTGTCGGGATTGACCCTGACGCTGACCACGCCGTCCGGAACCTGCTGGAACATCTGGTCCACCCCTTTGAGCGCTTTTCCCATGTAGTTCATCCAGATGGGTAGCGCGGCCACCGCGCCGGTTTCATGATTTCCCAACTTGTGCGGTTCGTCATAGCCGACCCAAACGACGGTTGCCAGGGTCGGCTGATAGCCGGCGAACCATGCGTCGACGAGGTCGTTGGTGGTGCCGGTCTTGCCTGCCAGGTCCATGCGTCCGAGCGACATTGCGCGTGCACCCGTGCCATAACGCACCACGTCGTGCAGCATGCTGTCTATGATAAAGGCGTTGCGTGCGTCGATCACGCGCAGGCTTTGGTCGCCAGCGCGCGGTGGCTGCGCCTGGGCGAGTACGTTGCCGCGATCGTCGACGATCCGCTCCACCAGATAAGGCTCGATCAGGTAGCCGCCATTGGCAAATACCGCATACGCGCGCGCCATCTGCCAGGGCGTGACCGAGCCGGCGCCCAGCGCCAGCGTGAGGTAAGGCGGGTGCTTGTCGGCGTCGAAGCCGAAGCGGGTGATGTAGTCCTGCGCATATTTCGGACCTATGGCCTGCAAGACGCGGATCGCCACCATGTTTTTCGACTTTGCCAGCGCGACGCGCAGGCGCATCGGGCCGTCGTACGTGCCTTCATAATTGTGCGGCTCCCAGGTCTGTCCGCCGGTCTGGGCGGCGTCTATCACTATCGGGGCGTCGTCGACGATACTGGCCGGGGTGAAGCCCTTCTCCAGCGCCGCCGAATAGATGAACGGCTTGAAGCTGGAGCCGGGCTGGCGCCAAGCCTGGGTGACATGGTTGAACTTGTTGCGGTTGAAGTCGAATCCACCCACCAGCGCGCGCACCCTGCCGTCGCTCGGACTGATCGCAATCAGTGCGGCCTCTGCCTCGGGCAGCTGCAAAATCTGCCAGTCGTGCTTTTCGTCTTGTTCGACACGAATTATCGCGCCGCGTCTTATCCTTTTGTTCGGGGCGACCTTATCATCGAGCATTCTGTGCGCGAATCTGAGGCCCGCTCCGCCTATGGTCACTATCTCTCCGCCACGGAGGTAGGCGCGCACCTGCTTGGCGCTGGATTTCAGTACTACTGCGGCTTG
>DATKUQ010000454.1:0-11551 GCA_035530495.1 Burkholderiales bacterium | reverse complement strand
ACCGCGGTGCCGAAGCCATATTCGGATATGCGGAAACCGAAGTTCTCGGCAGCAGTCTCGATGTGATTATTCCGGAGCGATTCCGGCGTGCTCATTGGGAGGGCTTTCGCAGGGCGATCGACAGCGGACTAACCAAGTATGGCCGCCAAGTGCTGACAACGCGGTCGGCTCACAAAGACGGCAGCAAGCTATATGTGGACCTGAGCTTCGGTCTGATCAGGGACGAGGCTGGCGCCATTGTCGGGGCGTTGGCCATAGGCCGGGATTGCACCGCGCGCCACCGATCGGAGACAGCGCTGCGCTCGCACACAGCGCAGTCTGGATAAAATGCGAAGAGTCGCACCCCAGGAACGCGGCTAGCCCCTGTATGGCCGATAAATCTGCAACGTCGATACGAGTATCCACTTGGCCGCGACCTACACCCTGCTCAAATATCTGCACGTAAGCTGCGCCGCGCTCTCGGGCGCGGGCTTCGTGCTGCGCGGTATATGGATGTTGCAGGATTCCCCCTTGCTGGCGCGCCGCTGGGTGCGCATAGCGCCGCACGTGGTGGATACCGTGCTGCTCGCGAGCGCAATCGGCTTGACTGTCCTGATCGACCAATACCCGCTGCAGCAGAACTGGCTCACGGCCAAAGTACTTGGGCTCGTGGCCTACATCGTCCTCGGCACCATCGCGCTGAAGCGCGGGCGTACGCGCGGCATTCGCACCGCCGCGTTCTGCGGCGCGCTGCTGGTTTTCGCCTATATCGTCGCGGTGGCAATAACCAAATCGGTGCTGCCCTATGTCGGCTGATGTGCACGCACGCCGGGAACTCGACCCAGCCGGGCTCAAATGGCTGACAGCGGCGCCGCACCGCTTGTTCTTCTTTCTCGCGTCGGTGCAGTTGCTGATCGCTTCGGCCTGGTGGGCCGTGGTGCTGGTGCTGCGCTTGTTCGGCATGGCGATGCCTGCGGCCATTGCGCCGACGCTGGTGCATGCGACCGGAATGCTCTACACCTTCCTGCCGCTGTACATGTTCGGTTTCTTGTTTACCGCCGGCCCGGCCTGGCTCGCGGTAAAGGGGCCGGATGCACCGGCGCTGCTGCCTACCGCGCTGCTCGCGTTCGCGGGCGGCGCGTCGCTGATTGTGCTGTCCTTGTTCTCGACGCGCGCCTCGGGCGTCGCCGCGCTGGTACTGTGCGCATGCTGGGCGCGCTACCTGCTGCTCTTCGGCCGCATGATCCGGCAAAGCGCGGCCTCCGACCGCAAGCACGCAACGCTGGTGCCGGTATTCATGCTGCCCGGCGTCGCCGGCCTTGCGGGCTACGCGCTGCTGTGCTTCGGCGGCAATCTGCGCTGGTTCACCTGGGTGACCGTCGCCGGGCTGTGGTGGTTCGTGATTCCGGTATTTCTGGTTATCGTGCATCGCATGCTGCCGTTTTTTACCGCGTCGGCCATTGCGTCGATCGCTGCCTGGCGCCCGTACTGGGTGTTGTGGTGTTTCCTCGCCGCTTCGGTGGGACACGGCGCCATGGAACTGGCCGGCCTGAGCCATATCGCGTGGATTCTGGATGCGCCCGCCGCTGTCTTACTGTTCTGGCTCGGCCTGCGCTGGGGACTGGTGCAGAGCCTGCGCATACGACTGCTCGCCATGCTCCACGTAGGCTTCATCTGGCTCGGCGTCGCGTATGCGCTGTATGCCGTCGACGAGTTCCTGGCCCTCAGGAGCGCGGGCGGAATCGGATTGGCACCGCTGCATGCCGCCGGCATGGGCTTCGCCGGCTCGATCATGTTTGCCATGGTGACGCGCGTTACCCGCGGACACTCCGGGCGCAGCCTCACCGCCGACGACGCGACCTGGCGCCTGTTCTGGTTGTTGCAGGCCGCCACGCTGCTGCGGCTGGCGGCCGAATTCTGGCCGCAAGGCTATGCCTGGCTGCTGACCGCGGCGATCCTGGCCTGGCTCGCCGCATTCACGGGCTGGGCGTGGAAATACGTTCCGGCTTACCTGCGGCCGCGCGCCGACGGCAAGCCGGGTTGAGCGCGCGGCCTGCTAAGCGAGCATGAACATTTTGCGCTTCCCGCCTCGACCGCCTCGCGCCGCGGCGCGCTCTGCATGAAAGGTCCTTTCCGCCCCAGTTCGAGGCAATCTAATCTTAAGGAATAGCCCGATGTCCATGCCGGATCGCATTCAGCAGTGGAGAAAAGAGCAGCGCGCCGAGCTTCTTGCGCGGCGTGCTGGAGTGGCGGCGGACCAGCGCCGTGCGTGGAATGACGCAATCACCTTGTCGCTGCTCCATGGGTTTCCAATGCTGCAAAGCTCAGTAGTGGGTTTCTACTGGCCGTTCAAGGGCGAGTTCGACCCGCGTTTCGCTATTTATAGGCTAAGACAGGCTGGCGCCCGCGCGGCGCTCCCGGTCGTGTTGCACAAGGGCACGCCGCTTCAATTTCGCGAGTGGTGGCCCGGAGTGAGCACGACAAAGGGCGTTTTTGACCTGCCCATACCGGAAGGAACCGAGGTGCTGACACCTCAGGCGCTGCTTATTCCGCCCATCGGGTTTGATTTGCACGGTTACCGACTGGGTTACGGCGGGGGCTATTTCGACCGTACGCTCGCTGGCATGACGCCACAGCCCCTCAAGATCGGCGTGGCATTCGAGCTATCCAGAATAGCGACGATCAACCCGCAGCCGCACGACATACCCATGGACTTCATCGTGACGGAAACAGGAATTCATTTCGTGGGCGGCGCCGGCCTGGAACTAATCACAGACCATGCGCGCGTTCGGGAGCTGGTGAACGGTATTGCCGCAGCGCGCAATTGGATCTCCGCAGATGGCGACCGCGAGTTAGGTGAGCAGACCTGGGTCGACACCCGAACGGCGCAGCAGTACAGCTCCCCAGTATGCTACGCCCACGAATTCGACATCGAGGACGACGACAAGTAATCGATTGACGGTCCCCGGGAATCGAACAACGCACTCGACCAGACGAACAAGGTGTGCGTGCGGCACAAAATGATCGAGGCCGCGCAGGAGCATGGTGTTGGCTCGCTGCTGGAACCTGGCTGTACGTGTGCGGCGGCGCCAAGCGGATGCCGGGCGATGTCGGCCTAGCGCTGCAGCAGATCGCGGTCATGCAGGGCGGCATGGACGCCGCGGCCGCAACGCAGCACCTCGCCGACCTCGCGCGCGGCGGGCGCTTTCAGCGCGACGTTTATCGAGCCTCGCCAGACGGCGCTCGCCTCAGCCGGTGCTCCAGGCGCGTGGCTTGATCATGCCGGCGATCTTGCAGGCTTGTTGCACGTAGCCATACGGAAACAGCTGGAATAGCTGGTCCTTGGCCACTTTCTTGTCCAGGCCCTGATCGCTGGTGAGAAAACCGACTACGTGTCGGACATCCGGTGCTACCTGATGCTCTCGCCAGTAATCGCGCATAAAGTGGAGGACCGGCCAATATGTATCGGTGAGTTCCAGCTTCTCTTCCGCAGCCAGTTTGCGCGCGATCTCATCGTCCCATGTCTCCGGGTCGATGAGATAGCCGTGAAAGTCCCGCGCCGGCTCGAATTCCGCATTTACGCCCATGTTGACTCCTGCAACGCCGAATGATGGCTGTTAAGGCTATCGGCTCACATAAATAGCAGTCAAGCGATATTCTTTTGTAGATAATATCGGATATATCGATATATCAAGGAAGGACAGCAATGGACATTGACCAGGCCCGCACTTTCTTGGCGATCACCGCCTATGGGAGCTTTCTGGAAGCCGCACGTCGCTTGCATCTGACGCAGTCCACGGTCAGCGCCCGCATCCAGCGTCTGGAAGAAGAACTGGGTGTGCGCCTGTTCGTGCGCAATCGCGCCGGAGCCACGCTGACCATGGGCGGGCGACGCTACGCCGAGTACGCCAAACGGCTGGTTTTGACTGCAGAGCAGGCGCGCCACCACGTAGGCCTGCCCAGCCGCTACCGCGCAACGCTGCGCATCGGCGGACGCATTGCGCTTTGGGAGGGTCTGCTGCCTTCCTGGGTGTCCTGGATGCGTGGCCAGGCCGAGAATGTAGCGATTCGCGGCGAAATCGGTTTCGAGGAGGATTTGATGCGCCGCCTGATCGAAGGCACGCTGGATATCGGCCTGATGTACAGCCCGAGCCACAGTCCGGGTTTGGTCGTCGAGCACCTCTTCGACGAGACCCTGATGCTGGTGAGCAGCCGCCCCGACGATACGCATCCCGGCGCAGACTACATCTACGTGGAATGGGGGCCGGCGTTCGACATTCAGCACACCCAGAGCTATCCCGATCTGGAGCCGCCACCTCAGGTCGTCAACGTCGGCTGGCTGGGCGTGCAGCTCATGCTCTCCAACGGCGGCGCCTGTTACCTGCCCGCACGCATGGCCGAGCCGCTGATCACCGCCGGTCGCCTGTACCCGGTGTCCGACGCGCCCCGCTATGCGCATCCCACTTACATGGTTTATCCGAAGGAATTCGATAATTCGGTCATGCCTTTGGCGCTGGATGGCTTGCGCACACTGGCCCGATCTGTCTGAGTCTGTCGCAGTTTGCGCGCGCCGGCCGACGGCAAAACTGTCTGATTGCCGGGCGGCGCGCGCAAGCGCGCAAGCGGTTTCTTGACATTACATCATGTTGTGATACATTTCCAACGTCGGACGCAGATATGCAGGAACCCGACACCAATTTGTCATTTCGATGAATCCGGACCGCGACCGGTCCGTCTCGTCGCAGGAGAATGCCATGAGCCCAGCGCAAATGTCGAAAATGATCCTGTCCTCCAGCGGGGGATGGGATGAGTTGATCCGAATTCACCCATCCATTTCCCGCATGTTCTTCCTGGTGGTCCTGCCCCTGTCTGTGCTGCCTCCCGCCATGATCTACTACGCGGGAGGCAATTACGGCGACGTCTTCTCCGCCGGTGTTTCGCCCGAACACTGGCACATCGCCGCCGCGATATTTTTCCTCGCCGAACTGCTCACTGTCCCGGCGATGGCCTGGATCATGCATCTTGCCTGCCGCGCCAATGGCGTCGCCGCCGGTTACCACGACTGCTTCACCCTCGCGGCGATAGCGCCGATCCCGATGTGGCTTTCCTCGGTCGTGCTGTTCGTTCCGAACCTCCTGGTGTGCTCCGTCGTCGGTGCACTGGGCCTGTTCTGCTCGCTCGCGCTAACCTACCGCGGCATATATGCAATGTTTCGCATGCATGAAGATCTGCGCGCCATGCAAATGGCAACGGTAGTGACCGGCGCCGGACTGCTCGCCTGGCTGGTGCTGATGCAGATAGTGCTGGTGCACTGACACCGGGCGAGCGCGCGAACCGCGGCGTGCTTGCGGAAGGTCTTGTTCTTGTCAGCGCGGAAGAAATCGTTCACCATGCAGCGCGTGCTGCCGACTATTTCTCCGCCGCTGGACCATCGATGCCCAAACCTGATGCTCGCCCCCTGACCAAACACGATTTCGAAGTACTTGCGGATTTTCGTTACCAGATCAGAAAATTCGTCAGGTTCAGCGAGCAGCTCGCCCGTAAGCATGGAATCAAACCACAGCAATATCAGCTGTTGCTGCAAATCAAGGGCTATCCCGGCCGCGACTGGGCGACGGTCGGAGAACTTGCCGAGCGCTTACAGGCGCAGCCTCACGGCGTCGTGGCGCTGATTTCGCGCTGCGAAAAACTCGGCTTTGTCGAACGCCGGCGTTCCTCGGAGGACCGGCGCAGGATCGAGGTCCGCCTGCTCAAGAAAAGCCATAGGTTGCTCGACAAACTGGCGCGTTTGCACCGCGCCGAGTTGCTGTCCTTGCAGGGCCGCTTTGTCGTGCCCAATATGCGAACGTTCGAGCAATAACGGTCGTGGCCGGATGTCGGGATGCATCCGCACGCTTCTCGCCAAGGCTCAGGGCGAAACCTTCCTCAATCGGACCAGGAGCGCAGCCTGTCGACGTCCAGAATGCGGATCGCACGCCCATGCACTTCGATCAAACCGCGCGCAGCCAGGTCGTGCAATATGCGCGAGAAGTGCTCTTGGGTCACGCTGAGGCGCGACGCGATCACGCCCTTGCTTGCCTGCAAGTTCACTTCGACCATGCGCCTCGGATCTCGGCTTTCTTCGATGTCGCGCAGAAGATAACCGATCACGCGCTGCGTACCCGAATACAAGGAATCGCTTTCGAGATCGCTCATCAGCCGATGCAGCCGGCTCGACAGACCGGCAATGATGCGGCGCACGAAGCGCGGGTCGCGCTCCAGTTCCTGAAATACGATTTCCCTGGGGACATAAAGCAACAGCGAATCGGACAGCGTCTGCGCGGTTACCACATGCGGGCGCTCCATGAACATGACTGCCTCGCCAAAACTTTGCCCAGGCCCGATCAGATCCACCACCTTTTCGTCGCCACGCCGCGACGACAAGGCGAGTTTCACCTGCCCGGAAATGATGATGTGAAAACCCAGTGCGGGATCGCCACGGCGAAACAGGACTTCGGAGCGCTCTGGCCGCAACTCCTGGGTGCTTGCGGCGATACGCTCCAATTCCTCGCTCGCCAATGCCCTGAATAGGGGTACGTTTGCCAGGAACGTTTGCATCTTGACCGGACCGTCGGCCAAAGATGCACCCCTTGCGGGATGTTGTTCCTCATGCGATTTTCGCACAGACGCCGGGGCTCCCATTATTTTTCCAAACTGGAGGCAAGGCTTGCTTTATCGCCCGCTGCCGGCCGGATAGGTGCGAGAACCGGGTAGTCGCGCCTCGCCGCTTTGAGCGCCAATATCGCGATTGCTATCCACACCATGCTGCGCAGCGTCATCGCCCAGACCGTGCGCACCTCGAAGGGACCGCCGGCCGCCACGCAGATGCCGAATCCGGCGAACACCAGCAGCGTGCCCGCGGCAATCGCCAGCGCGAGCCGCGCCGACCAGCGGCGCCGCTGCCACAGCCCGGCGCCCGCAGCCACATAGACGAAGCCCGCGAGGAAATTGAACCAGAGCACGAAGCCGACCACATTGCCGGCAGCCTTTGCGCCGTTGCCGAAGAGCACGTTGCCGCCCGCGCCGATCGTCGCGGCGCCGAACGCGATCGCCACGACCGCCGCCACCCGCGTGGGCCAAAGTTGGTAGTTCGTCGATGTCCCCATAGCGCGTTTTCCTTTTATGAACTCAAAGTCCTGGCCTTCCTGCTCTGGCCGAGCAGAATAGCCGCTATCGTGCCCAGGACGAAGGCGAGCAAAGCGACACCGTTGAGTGCGCCGCCCCAAGCGCGCCATTGCGGCGACACCATCCAGTCGCCGAGCAGGCGTATCAATAACGAGAGGTGCAGGAACGCAAGCGGCAGGTAAAAGTACGGCGAATAGGGAACCGCCACGCGCAGCACCGCCGGGAGGATGATCGGCGCGTGGCCGAATACCATGGCGAATACGAATCCCAGCAGCACCGCGTGCAGCGCGGCGTCATAGGCAACGCCGCCGGGTTCGAGTCCGCCCGAGACAAGCATGACCAGCCCGGACAGCGCGAGCCAGACGTATCCGGTGAGCAGGCACACGGCGATGAAGCGCGGCAATCCCCTGCCCTTCACCGTGCGCCGCGCGACGTCCTGGCGCATCAGCCACAGAGCGAGCATGAGCAGCCCTGCGCCCAGCAGCAACGTCCCCGCCGTCCAGGCAAACGCCGAAATCACGACCCCGGCCAGCAGAAGCAGCACCGACGCGATAAACACGCGCCGCGCGACTGCGGACGGCGGCAGCACGCGCGACAGCTCCAGGCGCTCGCCGGCGATGGTCAGCACCAGAAACGCAATCCAGAACGGAACCGCGGCGTAGATGGGCCACTGCGCCAGCCACAGCAGATTGCCGAGCAGCCAGAACAGCGCGCCGAGCGCGAGCGTCAGGGTAAACAGCTCGCGCTGACGCCGGTAAAATGAGACCGAGACTGCGGTCATTACCGCGCTGCCCAGCGTGACCAGGGCGGCAGCGGCGGCGACAGGCGCGCCGAGAATACCGGCCGCTGCACCCAAGCCTGTAAGCAGCGGCGCGCAATAGCCCCACCGGCGCCCCAGCGCCACGGCGCGCTCCAGGCTGATCACGGTGCCGAAGAATCCGCACACCATCAGCGGCCCATGCAGCGCAGCCAATTCCGCGACCGACGGTGGGAACATCCAACCCAGACGTACCAGCCCCGCCGCTATCCCCGCGAACAGCGAGACGAATGCAAGCACGAGTAAGGGCGCGCGCCCCGCGACCGGAACGTCGGCGCTCATCGCTTCCCCGCCGCTGCGCCGGCCGCTACCATCTCAAGCTGATTTGGCGATGCGCACTTTCCATACGTCCGGGCCGGACTCGAGATAGTCCCACGCGAAGGTGTCGCCGCGCTCGGCCTGAAAGTGATAATAGAGGGGCTTAGGATCGTGGTCGTTGACCAGCAGAAAGGCAGCGCCCGGGGCAAGCTGGTCGAAAGTATTGAATATCAGCGGATGGCGCTCGCGCGGAGCGATGCTGCGCACGTCGACGGTGGTGGTCGTATCTGTAGTCATGCTTTCGGTCTCCTTTGGTGGTTGAAAATGCCATCGATCAAGCCCGAAGCGTCAGCCGGGCCAGCCGAAAGTTTGCCTTGCGCTCTCCGACATCAACTCGGGCGTCCACGGCGGATCCCACACCAGCGCCACGTCGACGGCCACGTCCTCCGGCAGCGCGGCGCGAACCGCCCTGTCCGCGTTCTCGGTGATGAGGTCTCCCATCGGGCATGCCGGCGTGGTCATGGTGAGTTCGACGTGCACGCGTCCCGGCGCGACGTCGATACGGTAGACCAGGCCGAGATCGACGATGTTCATGCCGACCTCGGGGTCGTCCACCGAGCGAAGTGCTTCGCGCACCCTCTCTTCTGTTGGCAACGCAGCGTGCGGGTCCATCTCGGCTCCTTAAAGCGGTATGTACAATGCCTCTTTACTATAATACAGATTTCCGTCATAATCAATACTCTGAATGCATCTTTTATTTCGAGTCGAGCCCGAATATGCGCCTCACTACCTTTTCCGATTACTCTCTGCGGGTGCTGGTCTACCTCGGCGTCCATGACGAGGAAATAGCAACGGTCGGGGAGATTGCCGCGGCCTACGGCATCTCGGCCAATCATCTGATGAAAGTGGTGCACTACCTGGCGCAAGGCGGATACATCGAAACCGCGCGCGGCAAGGGCGGCGGCATGCGTCTGGGCCTTGCTCCGGACAAAATCAATATCGGCGAACTGGTGCGCGGCACCGAGGACAACACCAAACTCGTCGAATGCTTCGACCGCGACAACTCCGAATGCCGCATCGAAGCGGCCTGCGTGCTGCGCGGCGTGCTCGGCCAGGCGCTGGACGCCTTCTTCCGTTCGCTCGACGCCTACACGCTTGCCGACTTGATCGCGCCCAAGTCCAGGCTGGCGAAATCGCTGGTGCTTGCGCAATAGCGCACTGAAGATGCACGGCCTTTCCCTGCTGGACCGACTCATATGAGCGCAGCCAAAATCGCGTTTCCCGGCTTCAATTCACCCGCGGCCGGCTTCGAAGCGCCGCTCGAGATGCTTTCGGCCTGCCACGGTCGCGTCGAGCGCCAATGTCAGACGCTGCTGCGGCTGGTGCCGCATCTGGCCGAAAAAGGCCCGGACCAGGCGGCGCGCGAAGCTGCGCAGAACGTCATGCGCTACTTCGATAACTCGGCCCCGCACCATCATGCGGATGAAGAGGAAGACCTGTTTCCGGCGCTGCTCGGGTCGGCGCCGCAAACCGAGCTCGCACGGCTGCGCGAACTCATCGCCGCGCTGGGCGCGCAGCACCGCGAGCTGGAGCAAGCCTGGCGAGAATTGCGCCGCAAGCTGGAAGGCGTCTGTCGCGGGACGATGCGCGAGTTGGACGCAGACCAAGTGCAGCGCCTGGTCGATCTCTACCGCAGCCACATCGAGCGCGAAGAGGCAGAACTGCTGCCGCTCGCGGCGCGCGCCCTGGACGCTGCGCAACTGGATCGGGTCGGCCGCGCGATGCGGCTGCGCCGAGGCATCAAGGAAATTTAGACATGCCCAAACAGGTCGTCGAATTCATCACCGACAAGCGCTTCGTGCGCCGCGCGCGCGAGCTGACCATCATCGAAGCCATGGTGCGCCTGTACTGCCGTGGGCACGACCATCCCAACCGTGCCCCGCTGTGCGCGGACTGCGCCGAACTGCTCGAATACGCCACGCGCCGCCTGGAGCGCTGCGTGTTCGGCGACGCCAAGCCGACCTGCGCCAACTGCACCGTGCATTGCTATAGCGCGCAGATGCGAGAACAGATCAGGGTAGTGATGACATGGGCCGGCCCGCGCATGCCGCTGCGCCACCCCGTGCTCAGCATTCTGCATATGCTCGACGGGCACCGGCCGGCGCCGATGCTGCCGGCCAAACCGGCGAAACATTCCGAGTGATTCGTGCCCGCGCGCTCGAACCATGCGCAGCTGCTGCCTATAGCTCACGCTCATTTACAAAAACGCTAAAAAATCGAACGTCTCCCGCCGGCCCGATATTGCCCGCTGAGTAGTACCAGCGAGCCCGAAATCCGAAACGTCATACAGACCCCACAACAATTGTTGACGACATGCCAAAACTGCATGAAGACAGATGCCTGGTGACGGGCGGTCGGCAGCGAATGAATGAATTGCAAACCGCTGCTATTGAACCGACGCGCGAAAAGAGTCAGAACTGAGTTTCCTATCATTCCGCGCAGCCTTCCCAGGAAGACCCGATGAAGTCCCACATTCTGATTACCGGTAAGCTGCACCCCCTGGCCCTGCGCCTGTTCGAGTCGGCCAAGGACGTCGAAGTGTCGTACCACCCCGATATCTCTGCCGCGGAGATGTTGCCGCTGATCGCGAAGGCCCACGCCATCGTGAGCCGGTCGGAGACCGACGTGACACGGGAGATGATCGACCAGGCGCCCCATCTCAAGGTGATCGCGCGGGCGGCCGTAGGGGTCGGCAACATCGACGTGGATTACGCCACAGACAAGGGCATCCTCGTCATCAACACCCCCGGCAAGAACACCAACTCGGCGGCCGAGCTGGCCTTCGGGCTGCTGCTGTCGGCCGTGCGCAAGATCGTGCCCGCCCACGGCCATATGTTCGAACAGCGCTGGGATCGCCACCGCTTCACGGGCACGGAGCTGCTGGGCAAGACCATCGGCATCATCGGACTGGGGAACGTGGGTCACCGGGTGGCCCGCTTCGCCCACGCCTTCGACATGACCGTGCTGGCCTACGACCCCTATATCGCCGACGAGGTGTTCGAGAGCCACGGCGCACGCAAAGTAACGTTCGGGACGCTGATCGCGGAATCGGACATCGTCACCATCCACACCCCCAAAACCCGAGAGACCACCAACATGATCGCGGCGCCCCAACTCGCCGCCATGAAGAAAGGGGTGGTGCTGATCAACGCCGCGCGGGGCGGGCTCTTCCACGAAGGCGATCTGCTCGCGGCCCTCAAGGGCGGGCACGTGGGGGCGGCCGGCATCGATACCTGGGAGCGGGAGCCGCCCCGGGACAATCCGTTCCGTCTG
>DATKUQ010000453.1:0-3607 GCA_035530495.1 Burkholderiales bacterium | reverse complement strand
ACCTCTTCCATCTCCAGGCCTACCCGCGCTCGAGCTTTGTTCAAGGCGGGGTTATGCCGCACGGTGATGTCGTTGACGATGTCGCGAAACTCCGCCCGACGCTTGCCCTTCGTCGCCGCCTTTTTCTCAGCCGCGAAGGCCTTGTATTCTGACGTGGCCCGGTAGCGCCGCTCCTGGTCAAGCTCGCGCTCGCTGCGCTCTCCAACGCGTTGCGTGAGCTCTTGGCGCACGCTGTCCTCGAGCGTGCGATTCATGTATTCCGGGTCCAGGCGAATGGCCTTGCCCAGGCGGTCGCGCCCGCGCACCACCAGGTGCAGGTGCGGCTGCTTGTGGTTTTTGTCCTTCATGTGGACCACGGCGAGCCACTCAAGCGGGATGCCCAGGTCCCTACCCATGCGCTCGGCCGTATCGTGCGCAAGCTGGCGCAGCTCTGGCTCGGAGCACTCGCGCTGCGGACTGATGGCGATGCTGAAGTGATTGGCGTCGCGCTCATCGTGCCAACGCTGCAGCACGTCGCCCGCGCGAGTGACTGACCCTCGCTCGTTGAACGCGTCGCGCTTGCCGCGGCTGTCGAGGTAGTTGCCGTGCTCCTTCCAGTCCACAGCCTTCGCCCCAGAGCGCGCATTGCGCGCGACCTTAACGATGCAGCACTGCGCCCTGCTTTGAAGCTTCGCCCTTCTCACGCCGCCGCCATACATCGGTCGGTTGCCACGGTTCGGACAGGCTATGCGCGCAACAGCGCGAAAGAGCTTCGTCAGCGCGCGGCTGTTCGCTGCTTGCTTGCCTTGGCTCTCGACGAGAATTTTCCCAGGCAGAACGCGCAGACGAATCTCGTCCTCGCGTCCGCCCTTGCGCTCGCCGTGGAGCTTAAGCTTTAGGGACTTCGCTTCCATCGTCTGGCTCCTTCAAGGTGAGCAACTCGCGCACGACTTCGGCCGGCGCAGCGGGCAAGAGGTCCTTCGGGTTCAACCCGACTTGGTAGAACGCAACGCGGCGCGGCTTGCCGCGCAGGCCGTACAGGCTCATGCCGGCGTCCTCGTAGGCTCGCGCAATATCGAGCTTGTGCCCGATGTAAAGTCCTTCGGCATGAAGCCGGCGGTGCTCCTTGTTGAGCGCGTCGAGCTGCCGGCCGAGCCACACCGCTGCCGGGTCCTTCGCCAGCAACGCGTCCTTCACATAGCCAGGCGTCTTGGCCTCGAAGTAGCACGTACGCAGTTCAGGGAACGCGCGCGGGGTCGGGGAGAGCTCGCGCAATACTTGCTCGAGCGGCTCGCCGGCGAGCGTCTTGAGCGCGATGCGCTCGATGACCTGCAGTGCCGCAAGGGGGGCGCGTACGTTCTTGCGTCCGATGCCTCGCTCGACCTGCTTATTGCGCCAGCGTTCGTGGCGCTTGCGCGCGCGCTCATCGGCTGCCGACGTGTCGGTATTACGTGGCGCGGCACGCCGCGCACGCTCTCGCTCTCGCGCCAGCTCGAGCACGGCCGCTTGGCTTACAAATATCGGAGTATCCATCACGCTCTCCATCGTTCGTTCACTCCTACAGTAGACAGTTCAGCCTGCTCCCTATCGCACACACACCCCAAAAACAGCGCAGCGTTGTCAAGCACGTAAGTGCTGTAGCTGGCGTTCTGATTGTTGTTTCCATCTTTTCTCCTGCCCCCTCTTTCCACGCCTCCCGCCTTAGACGCTCCAACCTCACCTCACAGACGCACAACAGCAAAACAAAAGCCTTCTGCGCACCCGCCCACATCACCCCGCAATTCAGCACCAACACCCACATCAGCACCGTCTCAACACCACCAAAAGTCAAAACCGCCAAAGGAAATTCCCTGGCCGGGTGTCCTCCAGGCGGCATCTGTTTCTCTTTTTTGCCATCAAAAAAACACACCTGCCACGCAAAAAAGCCCGCACCGCAGGGCCACTTTCGCGTGCGTCTTGCTACTATTGCGCTATGGATTTGGACGACATTGAGGTGCTCGACGCGCTCATCGACCAGATGAACCGGAGCACCGCGCGCGCAGAAAAAGCTCTCGACGCTGCGCTCGATTTCATCGCCCGGTCGGAAAAACGCATCGCGCTGTTGGAGCTGGACGCACAAAGAAAAGGGACCTCGAAGGGCCCCTTGTCCTCAACGCAATAGCGCAGTTTCAGCGCGTGCGATAGTCAGTGAGCTCCTTTTCGGCATCGCGGATGGTCCGCGCATCGCGGCTCACTGCTGCCATTCCGGCCTGCTGCCCCATCGTGTAGAAGTCCATCCAGTCGGGCGATACAGCAACCAGGGCAAGCGACTGCGCGCCGGTTGGCCCTCGGCCGGCCAGCCGCTCCCAGTTGTAGCGCCACTCGTAATCGGCGGAGCCGCTGTCCTTCGCCTGCTGGTTGATGGCCTCCATCACGCCGCGCGCAATAGGACCGCTCACCACGGTATCGTTAGACATTAGTCTGCCCTCCCCACGTGCCCTCAACGACCAGGCACGGCATCAGGTTGTTCGGGTTGGCGTCGGCCATGTCGCCCCACCTCTCGATGCTCTCGCCGTCGGTGTAGGCATACAAGCCGTCTGCGCGCTTGGCGATGACGACAGTGCCCGGGCCGTCGTTCGCCTGGTAAGAGCAGGCCACTTCGACGGGCATCGCCCCTTCGGGCGCGCCGACTTCAAAGCGAAGCTGCAGGTTGAAGGGCATGCCCTCGGTGGTCGTGCCATCAACAAAACGGGTCTCGGTTGCGCACATTAGGCCCCCTTCGCTTTGCTCGGACGCGGGCGCTTGGCGACGATGCCGGCGGCCTGGAGCGATGCTTTGGCTGCCAGCCACGCCTTTTCGAGCGGCACGTATTCGGACTTGTAGAGCGCCTCACGCGGCGTGCTGCCGCCCGTTTTGACAAGCTTGGTGAGCTCGCCGGCCTGGGCCACCAGGCGGGCGGTGTTAGCGGCCAGGACCTTGATGGTCTTCTTGGTGGTGATGCCTGCGTCGGCCGGCTGCTTTTGCTCGAGCTCTTTCACGAGGTCGGCGCGGATAGCGGCAACCATGTCCTTCGGCCAGTAGGCCTTGGGGTCGTAGTTCTTGAAGTCGTCCGCCAGGAACGCCTTGAGCTTGGCGAGCTCGTCGGCATTGAGCGGGGTCGGCTTCGGCTGCGCCGGCTTGAGGGGCTGGGCGGGGATGGCTTTCTTGCCCCCTTGCGCAGGCTGGGCGGGCTTGGCCGGCTGTGCCGGCTTGGCGTCGGTGTAGACCAGGGCCGTGGTCGCCAGGTCCGGCGCGGTGAACCGCGGCAGCGAACCCAGGTAGATGTCCTGCTGGTGGCCGGGGATTTTCTCGCCGGACTGCGCCACCCCGGGCGGGTGATACACGGTACGATAAACGAACACTTGGCCGGGGCTGCCCTTGGTGTTGGACTTGCGGATGCGTATGGACATTGTGAAACCTCCGTGTGATACGGCAACGGTGCCGATATAGCGTATAGCAACTGTCGTGCGGTATTTTATACAATATCTTGCGATAACGCAAATATATTTAACGGTAGCGTTCGACTGTCCCTATGGATAGTCATTTCGCTGTCGCATGGATACTACGGATAGTTAAACTATACCGCATGGATAGTATATCCCTATCCATA
>DATKUQ010000452.1:0-4229 GCA_035530495.1 Burkholderiales bacterium | reverse complement strand
AGCGCAATTTGCTGCGCCTTGTGCGTGCGGATCCACGGAAAAATCGCGATGTCGGCAATCGTATATTCGCCGCCCGCGACATAGTGCCCGGTGCGCGCGAGCTGCGCGTCGAGCACGCCGTAAAGGCGATTGACCTCCATGGAGTAGCGCTCGAGGGCGTAGGGTATTTTTTCCGGCGCATACAGCAGGAAATGCCCGTTCTGCCCCGCCATCGGCCCCAGGCCGCCCATTTGCCACATCAGCCACTGCAGGGTCGCATTTCGTGCGCGCAGCTCGGCGGGCAGGAAGCGCCCGGCCTTCTCCGCGAGATAGATCAGTATCGCGCCGCTCTCGAACAGCGTGATCGGCGCGCCGCCGCCCGGCGGATCGTGGTCGACGATGGCCGGCATGCGGTTGTTCGGGCTGAGCGCGAGGAACTCCGGGCTGAACTGCTCGCCGCGCCCGATGTTGACCGGCTTGAGCGTGTACGGCAGGCCGCATTCCTCGAGCATGATGGATACCTTCCATCCGTTGGGCGTGGGCCAGTAGTGCAGATCGATCATCGGGTCTCCTCGGCCAGGCAAATCGGACAAGTGCGTCTCGCCGCGTATTCTACTTGCGACAGGCGACGAAAAGCGCTCCTTCGTTCTTCCGTTGACAGTCACGCGCAATTGGCCGTTAATGCGATTGCAAGCACCGCGCAGCCCCAACCTGAGGTAAACGAAATGTTACTCGCGCGGGCGGAACGGGTCGGCACCTGCCAGAAGCGACGCTAAGCCGGGAATCTGCAGGGCTACGTCCGTTCAATCCTGCGCCCGGCGCAAACGCGGTTCGCAGAGAATGCGGTGCAAGCAGGTCCACGCGCGTCCGCTGTCGTCGCGGAAGTAGAATGAACGCCAATAGGAGGCTTGCGCGTGAACACTTCGGTCGCGGACGTGCGCGAAAATCAGCAAATCGCCGACAGGCTGCGCGAGATGGCGGCTCTGCTCGACGCCCAGGGCGCGAATCCGTATCGTGCCGGCGCATATCGCAAGGCGGCAGGCACGATCGCGCAGCTGGCGCGGCCGCTGCGCGAGACCTTCGATGCCGAGGGTGTCGCGGGGCTCGACGCCCTGCCTCATATCGGCAAAGGCATCGCCGCCGCAATCGCCGAAATCCTCATTACCGGCCGCTGGAACCAGCTCGAACGCCTGCGCGGAACGCTGGACCCGGTGCAGCTGTTTCAGAGCGTGCCGGGCATCGGGCCGCAACTCGCCCAGCGCATGCACGAGGAATTGCACGTCGACACGCTGCAGGCGCTCGAAGCAGCAGCGCACGACGGGCGCCTCGAAAGGGTGCCCGGCGTCGGGACACGGCGCGCGGCGGCATGGCGCGCGAACCTCGCCGGCATGCTCGACCGGATACGTCCGCGAGACCAGGCCCCGCCAGCGGCGCCGGCAAGCCAGCCCGCGGTGGCGACCTTGCTCGAGGTGGATCGCGAATATCGCCGGAAGGCCGAGGCCGGCGGCTTGCCGGCCATCGCGCCCAAGCGTTTCAATCCCGAAGGCAAGGCGTGGCTGCCGGTGCTGCACACGCGCAGCGGCGACTGGCATTTCACCGCCCTGTATTCCAACACTGCGACCGCGCACAAGCTCAAACGCACCCACGATTGGGTCGTCGTGTACTTCTACGATGACCACCACGTCGAGGGGCAGCACACGATCGTCACCGAGACGCGCGGCCCGCTCACCGGGCGGCGCGTGGTGCGCGGGCGCGAGGCGGAATGCCGCGAGCTCTACGCGCAGGAAAGCGCGCGCGGCGGCGCACCGGCTTAGCGCCCACTGCAAAACGAGGGGATACCTCCGCGCATGCTCCCTTGATTCAGGGACCGCCGCAGCAATGCCGCAACATCATCCCTTTGGATAACCCACGGTCTGCGACAGCAATACCTGTTGATCGTGCGTCAGCCCGAGCGCGTCGGCTATCGCCGCGCGGTCGATCCAGGCGCGGATAACCGTGGCCAGGCCGTTGCCGGCCGCGAACAGGTACACGTTCTGCGCGATGGCGCCGGCCGCGGCCGAGGCATAGGACTCGCGCTGCCCTACCGGCACCAGGCGCATGCGCGCGTGGTCGGCCACATATACCAGATCCATCGGCGCCTCGTCGACGAAGTCCTGATAACCGGTCACGCGCCTCAAATCGCCCGCCGCCACCAGGCGCAATTCGTGTGACGCAGCGTCGTAACGGTAAGCCCCCGAAGGCAGCGCCACGAACACGTCGATCTCCTGCGCGTTCAACGCCGAGGGGGCGGTGCGCCCCCCATCGTCCCGGTTCACCCCGTAGGCCGCCCAGAGCAGGCCCGACAGCAGCGGCAAAGGCAGCGCGTCGGGAGCGAACTCGCGCGACGAATGACGTCGCGCCAGCGCATCCATCAATGCAAGACCGCCGTGTTTCTCCGGCGCAGGCAGCGCGATCGAAGTTGCCGAGTCCCCCTTGGCGGGCTTGGGCCGCAACTGCCCCATCACGCCGAGCGCAAGCTTGGTCAAAGTAGTCACCGCAGCCTCCGCGTTCAGGTTCGACAGAGCGCTAACGCGCGATCATGCGTTGCTGGAGCCCTAGCGCGGGAACACGCGCGCAGTCTCGCCGCTGCCCTCGACCAGCACGCTCATGCCGTACCTGAGGCGGTTATCCACGGGCTGCAGGATGGTCACCTCTCCGCCGGTGCTCATCCGCACCGTCACGCGCTGGGCGTCTTTCTTTTTCATTTTGCTTTCTACCGCGGTGCCCGCCGCGGCGCCCGCCGCAGCGCCCGCCACTGCCGCGGCAGTCGAGCCCCGCCCGCTGCCGATCTGCGAGCCCAACAGGCCGCCGGCCACCGCGCCGATCGCCGTGCCCACGCCCAGCTTGTACTCTTCGTCCACTTTGACGATTTCGATACCTGTGATCGTGCCGTAGCGATCCGCCTGGCTCGCGACCGTGCCCGACGTCTCACCGTATTTGGTTCCGCCCAGCGAACCCATTTCGGCGCACCCGGCAGCCAGTGCGACCGCCAAGAACAGCGCAATTGCGATACCCGGTTTCATGTCGAACTCCCCTTCTTTGACGACAAAGAAATAATCTAACCCCGGCACGCAATCGCCTCTTGACGAAAATCACGCAGCGCGACAATTCTCGCGCCGCGGCCGCCCGCGCCGCGCCTCGCCGTACAGGTCGGCGAGCAGGAAGCGCCCACGCTTGTCCGCGAGATAGATCAGAATCGCACCGCCTCTGAACGGCGCGATGGACGCACCTCCGCCCGGCGGATCATGATCGACAACGGCAGGCATGCGCTTGTTCGGGCTGAGCGTAAGGAACTCCAGGCTGAACTGCTCGCCGCGCCCGATATTGACGGGTTTGAGCGCGTAGGTCAGGCCGCATTCCTCCAGCATGATGGATATCTTCCACCCATTGGCATAGGCCGGTAGTGCATGTCGATCATCGGGAGCCCTCGGTTGGTCGGGTCGTGCACAGTGTCGCGCCCCATCCAAGGTAACTACAACGGACGTTCGCTCCTCGGCCATTGCTGCCGTTTGGGTGTTTTACGCTGAACGGCAGCAATGAGGCATATTCTGTTGAAAAACTCCGTTTTGGCTGACCTCGGAAAAATTCTGGCCCTAATAGGCAACCGAAATCGTTTTGTGCTCGGGGCCTACCAGCGCACGCCGATAACGCAGTGTAGGACGTATAAACCCACTTGCAAGCGAGAGCTGAACATGATTTTCGTCAGCACTTGTTTCTCGGCCAATTTTGCTGGCGGTACAAATTCGAGTTTTTCTACAGAATAAGGCAGATTGCTGACCTTTGAGGGTTCTAGATGCAGAAAGTCAGCGCTCGGAAGGATCAGGTTTTTTGATCTCGGAAAACTTAGCTGCCATCGTCGGGTTGCCTCGGGTCAGCCTTTTGATTGTCACATCCTGCGCCTTGTCGTTTGCAAGACGAAGGTTCCGATTAGTGCCGAACAGGGCTTCCTTCGTCTTCTGAAGGTGGTCAATTGACTTGTCAATCTCATCGATCGCTTTTTGGAAATGCCCAGAGGCAAGGTCGTAATTTCTTGCGAATGCTGTCTTGAAAGTTTCAAGCTCAGTCTCAAACTTCGTGATGTCGATGTTCTGAGCCTTGATGAGCGCCAGTTCCGACTTGTACTTGAGCGAGTACATCGCCGCATTCCGCAAGAGCGTGGTGATGGGCAGAAAGAACTGCGGCCGGACGACGTACATCTTCGGGTAGCGGTG
>DATKUQ010000451.1:0-2331 GCA_035530495.1 Burkholderiales bacterium | reverse complement strand
CCCGATGACAAAGCTCAGGCCGACGATTCCGGCGGCGGCGCAACCGAGCAGCAGTTCGTGTTGGGGCAGGTGCCCGGTAATGGCGGGAAAGAACACTCGCGCCAGACCGTAGCTGCCCACCAGCAGCGACAGACCGGCAATCGCGAGGCCCATGGTGCGCGACGCGACCAGGGCGCGGCGGTCGGCGCGCGCGAGCAGCTTCGCGACCCAGAGTCCGTTGACGCCGTCGGTGGTCATCATGCCCAAGGTAAACGCGACGCCGAGCGTGATCGAAAACCCCCAGCCCGACATGCTCGATGCGGTAAGCGAGAACAGCGCCACCTGGCTCACCGTGTCGAAGGACAGGGCGAACAGCGCGCCCACGGCGGCGATCAGCACCGGATGGCTCACCTGCACCAGGCGCCCGAGCAGCCGGGCCTTCAGACCCGCGGGCGCCACCAGCGCGCCGGCGGGGGCGGCGAAGACGCTGTAGAGATTGAGCAGCCCGAGCGCATAGAGAAAGGCGATCGATATCCAGCTGCCGAGCGCATCCAGCCAGGCCGGGGTCTGCCAGCGCTGCGCGAGCACACCGACGACGATCGCCACCAGGATCACGATGGCACCGTGACCCGCGGAAAACAGGAACCCGGACCAGCGCGCGAGCCGCGGATTGCGCGCGGCGTTGCCGCGCGTGATGCTGTCTATGGTGGCGAGATGGTCCGGGTCCATGCCGTGCCTCAGACCCAGCGTATACACCACGGCCAGCAGCGCCAGCCAGTCGTTGGGCAGCGGGCTCATTTCATCAGTCCTTGCCGTTCGATAAAACTTACGATGGCATCCAGCCCTTCGCCGGTCTTGAGATTGGTGAACACGAACGGACGCTCGCCGCGCATTTTGCGCGAGTCGCGCTCCATCACTTCGAGCGAAGCGCCGACCATGGGCGCAAGGTCGATCTTGTTGATCACCAGCAGGTCCGACTTGATGATGCCGGGCCCGCCCTTGCGCGGAATCTTGTCGCCTGCGGCGACGTCGATCACGTACAGCGTCAGATCGGAGAGTTCGGGGCTGAACGTGGCGGCGAGGTTGTCGCCGCCGGATTCGATGAAAACGATGTCCAGGTCGCCGAACTTGCGGTTCAGGCGCGCCACCGCCTCGAGATTGATCGAGGCGTCCTCGCGGATCGCGGTGTGCGGGCAGCCGCCGGTTTCGACGCCGAGGATGCGTTCGGGCGCGAGCGCGTCGTTGCGCACCAGGAATTGCGCGTCTTCCTCGGTGTAGATGTCGTTGGTCACCACGCCGAGCTGGTACTGCCCGCGAAGCGCCCGGCACAGCGACAGGGTGAGGGCGGTCTTGCCCGAGCCGACCGGCCCGCCGATGCCGACGCGCAGCGGATTGGCGCGTTGCTGGTCGGTTCTTAATGCGTGCGGCTTACTCATGTGACGTGCTTCTCCAGGATGGTCGATTCAGGTCTTGTCGTTCCGAGGCCGAGGAATCTGTTTCTTGTCGGGTCCACAAGCAGATTCCTCGCCGCGCTCGGAATGGCAATATTTGGTGTCGTCCGTCATTCAGCAAATGGCTCTATGATCGAAACAGCCGGCTGTACTGGGTCTCGTGCCGGCTGCACAGTATGGCGAAGCCGGGCGCGTAATTGCACAGCTCGTCGTCGCCCAAGGCGCAGGCGCTGTCGGCGATGCCCGGCAGCAGCGTGGCCAGCGCCAGCAGCAGGCGCTGGCCGTCGGTCTGGCCTAGCGGCACCGATTTCAGCGCGGCCATGACCTGGTTTTCGAGCCAGGCCCACAGATAGGCGATCAGCGCGCTGCGCGCCGGAATTTCCCATTTCGCCGCCGCGAAAGCGAACGCCGCCGGAAAAGTGATATCGCCGACGCCGCGCAGCCGCGCCAGCGACGCCTCATCGAACTCGCCGACTTCGAGCAGCAGGCGCTGCAGCGAGTAGCCCATCTGCAGGGTTTCCGCGCGCAGTTCGGCGCTCTCGCGCGTGCTGCGGAAAATGTCGTTCCAGTGGGCGACGCGCTCCAGGTCGTTTGCCGACCAGGCGGCATGCAGGCGCCACCATACCGGCGCTTCGAGGCGCGCCACGGCGAAGGCGAGCACCTCGCCGATCCAGAGTTCCGCGCTCGCCGCATCGCGCACCAGGCCGGCGTCCACCGCGGCTTCCAGTCCTTGGGAGTAGCTGTAGGCGCCTACCGGCAGTGCCGGGCTGGCGAGCTGCAGCAAGCGCGCCAGCGCGAGCTCAGTGCTCATGTTCCTGTCCGGCTTCGACGTATTGGTGAATTTTGCCGCCGTGCCCGGCCTCATCGTGGTGTGCGTGCCCCCCGCCGTAGGCGCCGGATT
>DATKUQ010000450.1:0-7280 GCA_035530495.1 Burkholderiales bacterium | reverse complement strand
GTGCATGGGAGCGGGAAACTCCAGCGGGCGCAGATGAATGTGATCCTCTTCGTGGGAATCGTGCAGCACCGCGTCGAATTCGATTTCATCCACTTTCGACACGGCGCCGATGTCGCCCGGAACGAGGGTGTCGGTCTCGACGTAATCCTTGCCCTGCAGCAGGTACAGGTGCGCCACCCGGAACGGCCGGCTGCTGTTGCCGATAAACAGCTGACCGTCGCGCCGCACCGTACCCTGATGCACGCGGAATACGCCGAGCTTGCCAACGTACGGATCCATGACGACCTTGAACACATGCGCAAGCACATGTTTGGCCGGATCGGGTTCGGCATGGAATTCAACCGCATCCGCGCCCTCGCCTTTGAGAAAGGGCGGCGGGTTGCCCTCGGTCGGGTTGGGCGCGAGCGTAGCAAGTATGTCGAGCAGCTCGCCGATGCCGACGTCGTTCTTGGCCGAGACGAAGCATACCGGGATCAGGTGCCCTTCGCGCAATGCGGTTTCGAACGGCGCATGCAGCTGCCCGGGATTGATCTCGCCCTGCTCCAGATACAGCGCCATCAGCGCCTCGTCGACCTCCACCACCTGGTCGACCAAAGCCGCGTGCGCCGCCTTGACCGAGGAGAAGTCGGATTCACCGTCCGGGGTGAAGAAGCAGTCGACGATGTCCTTCCCGCCATGCGCCGGCAGATTGATCGGCAGGCACTCCTTGCCGAAGGTCTCCTGAATATTCGCAAGCAGCGCGGGCAGGTCGACGTTTTCCGCATCGATCTTGTTGACCACGATCATGCAGCACAGCTTGCGTGCCTGTGCCCACTTCATCATGCGCCGCGTGGCAAGCTCGATTCCGGTCTGCGCATTCACCACGATCAAGGCGGTCTCCACCGCGGCGAGCGCAGCTATCGCCTGGCCGGAAAAATCCGGATAGCCGGGCGTATCGATCAGGTGAACGTGGGTATCGCGCCATGCGAAATTGAGCAGCGCGGAGTTGAGCGAGTGGCCATGGATCTTTTCCAGCGGATCGTAATCGCAAACGGTATTGCCGCGCTCTACGCTGCCAGGCGTCTTGATCGCGCCGGCACGCGCGAGCAGCGCCTCCGCCAGGGTGGTCTTTCCGGTTGCGCCGTGGCCCACCAGCGCAACGGTGCGGATGGCTTCGGTGGTGTAGTTCGGCATGATTCTCCTCTTTGCCGGCGGCGACGATAGCCGCGCAATCGCCCTTTTTGAGGTTCAATTCTAGCATCGCCGGCAGGTGCCTGGGTCCGGCGCGGTGCGCTGCTTCCCCGCTATTCGGGATCGTCCAGCGCCTGCCCCAAGTGAGCGATGTCGCCCCAGTTGCGCAATTCCCAGGCGCCGCGCCGACGCAGGAAGCGGTTGACGCCGGTGTTATGCAGGGGAAAGTCGCGCGGCGCATCCAGCGCCATTCCGCTCGCATGGCGATAGAGCATGGCGAGCACGCCGCCGTGCGTGACCGTGGCGAAAGTCAGTCCGGCATGGCGCTCGGCCAGCGCGGTGAAACAGACGACGCTGCGCTCGAACAGCTGGCGCAGGCTTTCCCCTTCCGGAATGACGTAATCGGGGTCGTGGCTCTTGAAGCGGGCGTATTCCTCGGGATAACGCAGCTGCACTTCGGCCGGCGTCAGCCCCTGAAAGATTCCCATGCGCCGTTCGCGCAGGCGCGGCTCGACCACGACCTGGTGCCCGGTGCGCATGGCGACCGCGTGTGCCGTCTGCAGCGCGCGGCCCAGATCGCTCGACAGCAGCAGGTCGAAGCGCTCGGCGGCCAGGCGCTCGCCCAGCGCTTCGGCCTGCGCCAGGCCTTCCTGGTTGAGCGCGCTGTTCAGATGCCCCTGAAAGCGGCCCTGCCTGTTCCATTCGGTCTCGCCGTGGCGGATGGCGATCAGATGCGTGTCTGCCGGGGACTGCATGCGCGTCAGCGCCTCCCGGTGCCGAGAGCGATCACCGCCCCGACCACGATCAGCGCGCCCACGATCTGTCGCGGCGCGACGCTCTGGCCGAGGATGGGCCAGGCAAGAAACAGCACTGCGATCGGTTCGAAATTGAGGGCCGCCGAGTTGTTCATGACGTCCAGGCGCGGCAGCAGCACGAACATGGTCGTGAACGCGGTGCCGTAAAACAGCATGAGCAAGCCGAGACCGAGCCAGCCGCCCGGATTCGACGGCAATGCGAGATCGCCGGCAATCGTGCCGGCTGCAAGCATCAGCAGCGCCACCGTGCTCATGGTCAGCAGCGTGCGCAGCCTGCCATCCACGTCATGCAGCCAGCGCGCAGTGAGGTGCAGCGCGGCGGAGAAGCTCACCGCCGCGCCCAGGGCAAAGCCGACGCCGACGCCGATCGCGTCCCAACGGGCGGCGATGCCGCCGCTCACCCCGGATACGTCGAGTGCCAGGGCCAATCCGAACAGCGCCACCGGCATCGCGATCAGTGCGCGCCGTGCCGGCCGCTCGCTGCCGGTAGCCCAGGAAATGAGTGAGAACATCATCGGGTAAGTGTTGAAGGCGAGCAGGGCGAGCGCCACCGGAATGCGCGCCACCGCCGAATAGAGGCAGTAGCTTTGCACCGATATAAGCACGCCCACTGCGACGGCGCGCCAGCGCGTCGCCGCCGTGAGCGCCAGCGGCACGCGGCCGGCGATGACCAGCACACCCACGAACAGCACCGCGGCGAGCGAGCGGGCGACGATCGCCGTGGTGACGTTGACGCCGTGATCGAAGGCGATACGGGCGGCGATGTGATTGCTGCCGAAGATCGTGGCGATCGTAAGCAGGATCGCGATACTGACCCAGCGGGGAAAGGGTTTGCCGTGCAATGTTGTTCCGGGCGTTTTTTAGACGCCGCACTTTACCATCATTCGCCGCAATGCCGCTTCGTCGCTCCGTGCAGGCAGCGGGGCGCAGCTGGGCGTACGCGGCAAACTACGATATAGACCGAAGGCGGAGGGAAGCCGCCGGCAGCGCAATCGCGATTGCTACGCGGCCGGCGGCAGTGCGCGGATTGTGGACGCGGCGCGCCGGTCCGAGCCGGCCGGCCATGAGCCTCGGCCTCGGAATGGCAAGTTTTAGAGCGTTTCCTAAGCTGCTGCCACCGGGATCTTGAAGTCCTTGATGCGCTTTTCCCACTCGGCCGGGCCGGTCTGGTGCACCGATGCGCCGCTGGAATCCACCGCTACGGTGACCGGCATGTCCTTCACATCGAACTCGTAAATGGCCTCCATGCCGAGGTCGCCGAATGCGAGCACACGCGATTTCTTGATCGCTTTCGCCACGAGGTAGGCGGCGCCGCCGACCGCCATGAGGTAGGCGGCCTTGTGCTTCCTGATCGCCTCGATCGCCACCGGGCCGCGCTCGGCCTTGCCGACCATTCCGATCAGACCGGTCTTTGCCAGCATCATCTCGGTGAACTTGTCCATGCGCGTGGAGGTGGTGGGGCCGGCTGGTCCGACGACTTCGCCCTTGATCGGATCGACCGGGCCGACGTAGTAAATCACGCGGTTGGTGAAGTCCACCGGCAGCTTTTCGCCCTTGTCCAGCATTTCCTTGATGCGCAGATGCGCCGCGTCGCGGCCGGTGAGCATCTTGCCCGAGAGCAGCAGGATGTCGCCCTGCTTCCACGACGCGACTTCTGCCGGGGTAAGGGTGTCGAGGTTGACGCGCTTCGCGGCGGAGGTGGGTGCCCAGGTGACTTTGGGCCAATCCTCGAGCGAGGGCACCTCGAGTGCGACCGGGCCGGATCCGTCGAGCACGAAATGCGCGTGGCGCGTCGCGGCGCAGTTGGGGATCATCGCGATCGGCTTGTTGGCGGCGTGCGTTGGGTAATCTGCGATTTTGACGTCGAGCACCGTCGACAGCCCGCCCAGGCCCTGCGCGCCTATCCCGAGCGCGTTGATCTTGGTATAGAGCTCGATGCGCATCTCCTCGATCTTGGACTTCGGCCCGCGCGCGAGCAGCTCGTGCATGTCCAGCGGCTGCATCAGCACTTCCTTGGCCATCATCATCGCCTTCTCGGAGGTGCCGCCGACGCCGATGCCGAGCAGGCCGGGCGGGCACCAGCCCGCGCCCATGGTAGGCACGGTTTTCAGTACCCAGTCGACGATGGAATCGGAGGGATTGAGCATGGCGAATTTCGATTTCGCCTCGGAGCCGCCGCCCTTGGCTGCGACCGTGACGTCGAGCTTGTTTCCGGGGACTACTTCCACATGCAGCACCGCGGGCGTGTTGTCCTTGGTGTTTTTGCGCGTGAATATCGGGTCGGCGAGCACCGAGCTGCGCAGCGGGTTATCCGGGTTGGTGTAGGCGCGGCGCACGCCTTCGTTCACCGCATCGGCGAGCGAGCCCTTGAATCCGTCCCAGCGCACGTCCATGCCGATTTTGAGGTAGACGTTGACGATGCCGGTGTCCTGGCAGATCGGCCGGTGGCCCTCGGCGCACATGCGCGAGTTGGTCAGAATCTGCGCGATCGCGTCCTTCGCCGCCGGCGCCTGCTCGCGCTCGTAGGCGCGGGCGAGGTGGGCGAGGTAGTCCTTCGGGTGGTAGTAGCTGATGAACTGCAGCGCATCTGCAATGCTCTGGATCAGGTCTTCCTGCTTGATGGCGGTCATGTTGGTCTCGCTCGATTGAGGTGGCAAAGTGGATCGCGGTTGCAATGTGGAGTGCGGCGGCAAAAATCTTACCACCTTTGCCGCCCCGGATTCGGCGGGCGGCAGCCGCTGTTTGCGCTAGATCAAACCGCCTGAGCGCAGCGCGGCGATTTCCGGCTCGTCATAGCCGAGCCAGGCGAGCACGGCGTCGGTATGCGCGCCCAGCGCGGGGATGGCGCCCATCGCATGAGCGTAGGCATCGGTGAGCGGCGGCGGGCGCAGTGCCTGCAGGGGCCCCGCGGGGGAGGCGATCTCGGCCCAGCGATCGCGCGCGCGCAGCTGCGGGTGCTCGCGCAAGCCCTCTACGGTGTTGACCGAGGCATTGGCGATGCTGGCGGCGTCGAGCAGCGCGATCAGCTCGGCCGCGCTCAATTGCGCCAGCCGCCGGTGCAGGATCGGCGCGAGCTGCTGGCGGTTGGCGCTGCGCGCGGCGTTGCTGTCGAAGCGCGGGTCGAGCGCCAACTCCGGCGCGCCCAGCACCTTCTCGCAGAACAGTGCCCATTCGCGCTCGTTCTGGATCGCGATCATCACCGTCTTGCCGTCGCCCGCCTGGAACGGCCCGTAGGGATAGATGGTCGCGTGCATGGCGCCGGCGCGCGCCGGTTGCGCCGCGCCGTCCCACGCGTAGTAAAGCGGATAGCCCATCCATTCGGCCAGGCAGTCGAGCAGCGACACTTCGATGTTGCTGCCCTTGCCGGTGCGGCCGCGCAACAGCAATGCATTCAGGATGCCGCTATAGGCGTACATGCCGCCCGCGATGTCGGCGATGGAAATGCCCGACTTGGCCATCTGGCCTTCGCTGCCGGTAATGGAGAGGAAGCCCGCTTCGGCCTGGATCAGGAGGTCGTAGGCCTTCTTGTCGCGATAGGGGCCGCTCTCGCCATAGCCGGACACGCCGCAGACGATGACGCGCGGATTGATGCGGTGTATGGCTGCCGCATCCAATCCCAGGCGGGCCGCCGCGCCCGGGGCCAGGTTCTGTACGAACACGTCGGCGCGCTCGAGCAGACGCTGCAGCACCGGCAGCGCCTGCGCATGCTTCAGATCCAGCGTCACGCTTTCCTTGCCGCGGTTGGTCCAGACGAAATGCGAGGCCAGCCCGCGCACGCGCTGGTCGTAGGCGCGCGCGAAGTCGCCGCTTCCGGGGCGCTCTATTTTGATCACGCGCGCCCCGTTGTCGGCCAGATGCCGCGTGGCGAGCGGGGCGGCGACTGCATGTTCCAGCGCGACGACGACAATGCCGTCCAATGGTCGTGTCATATTCGAATCGCTGCAAATCATTCTGTAGGGCCCACCCTCGGGCCGACCGGCGCCTGCGATCGCACATCCCTGTCGCGCCGCCGCCGCAAACTACCATTATTCGGCGCGAGGGGTCAACGCGACGCGCCGCAATCCAATCCTTAGGTATTCGTAGGGTCCGGCGGCAACGGACCAGCCCGGACAAGCGCTTTTACAGCCTTTTACAGCCGATTTGCCCGCGACCGCTGCCGGGTTTATCCTTGCCTCGCAAAGGCTTATCGCGTAAGCTGCGCACCTTCCCGAAATTCAGCAGCAGGAGAGGTGGCCGAGCGGTCGAAGGCGCACGCCTGGAAAGCGTGTATACGGGTCAAACCGTATCGCGGGTTCGAATCCCGCTCTCTCCGCCATAATGCACCGTAAAATATGGATTGGTTACGATCAGAAATATCTTCCGTCATTTCGCATAGATCCTCGAATATCCCGACCACCCGCCCGTAAAAGCTAGCTGGAACGCGCGGCAGCCCTGCGGGATGGTGCCGGCCGGCGTGCTCGACGACTCGACCGGCTGGCCTCCGATATCGAGAACTAAAAAAATTCCGATCGGGCGCGTGGCGCTGGCGCCGAAAAACCAGCGCTTCGTCCCGTCGCGGGAACGCGGCGTATTCAGGTCGTTTGGCGAACTGCCAGCACTGCCTGGTTACGCAGGGTGCGCAGGAGTTTGATCTCGTCTTCCTGGATCGCGATGGAATTCGCGCGTCCGGCGTCCGCATAGATCATGCCGAAAGGCTTGTCCTTGATCATGATCGGAAACAGCAGAAATGCTCCCGCGGAGAATTCCTTGCGATACCAATCCGGGAGACGGGTAATGATTTTCGGGTCCGCGGTATCGGTGATGAATACGTCGATGTTCTTCTGCAGCGCGACGTGAAACACATCGGGCACGAAATCGAGGGCGAAACGAAACTGCTCGACCATGGCGGCGATGCCTTCGCCCAGCCCGAATCGTCCCGCCATGGCCGCACACCTGGGGTCGTGCACTGCGAAAATCACATGGTCGAAGCCGATGCCGGTGTAGATCGTCTCGATGATGATGCGAAGGATGTCGTTCAGGCTGCTGCCCTCGACCATGGCATTGGTGATGTCCTGTATTCCACCGGAAAGCACGTCCTTGCTCACCCGCGACGGTAGTCGCTGCGCCTCCGGCGGCGCGGTCGCGGTAACGTGCAGCCCCATGCGCAGCGGTTCCTCGATCTCCTCGGTTCGTGCTGCCGGGGGCGGCACGAGTTGAGTGACGTCGTCGCCGGCGGTGTCCTCCGACACTTTTTGCAGCACACCGAGTTTGCTGGCGATGTTCGGGTCGAGTTTCCACGCTACCGCCACGGCGTAT
>DATKUQ010000449.1:0-2377 GCA_035530495.1 Burkholderiales bacterium | reverse complement strand
GCATTTCGCACCACGCACACGTTCGGCGCGTTGGTGACTTTCATCGTCACCATTGCCAACGTGCCGATTTTCAACATCGGCGCGCCGTTTTGGGGACTGGTGATCGGCTTCCTGTGCTCGAAGCTGCTCGAGCCGGGGGATTTCGCGAAGGCGAAATAGGCGCGATCCGCTACCGGATCAGTTCGCCGGCACTACTGCCGTCGCTTCGAGCTCGATCTTGCCCGGGCTGTCGAGCAGGTCGGATACGAAGATCATGCTCATGCACGGATAGTGTTTGCCCATGAGGCGCTTCCAGATCGCGCCGAGCTGCGGGCGTGCCGCGAGGTAGGCCGGCTTGTCGCAGCAGAACGCGGTGATGCGGCAGATGTGTTCCGGCCGGCCGCCGGCTTCGGCCAGCACCGCCAGTACGTTCTGCAGCGCCTGCTCGAACTGGGGCGCAACTTCCGTGGAGTGAAACTTCTGCGCGGCGTCCCAGCCCACCTGCCCCGCGATGAACACGACGCGCCCGGGCGCGACGGCGATGCCGTTGGCGTAGCCTATCGGCGGCGCCCATCCCTCGGGTAACAATACTTGCATGTATCCTCCTTGAATTCGAAAGGCATCTGCAGCGATGTGGCTTTGCTTATTCCGCGTCTCCTGCGGAGAAAAACTTCGCGAGAAACCTGCTGTCGAGCAAAACCAGAAGCGGATTCCTCGGCCCTAGGCCGCGAAACGACATGTCATGTAGCGACAGATCTCTAATCGGACAGCACCGGCGGATCCAGGTCCGCCTCCCAGCCGGCCTCGGGCACGGGCGTACGCTCGAGCCAGGACTCGATCAGGCGCACGTGCTCCGCCTCCTCGCCCTTCATCTCCAGCGCTCCCGCGCGCACACCCGCGTCCTTGGTGGTCTTCGCCAGGTGGGCGAAGAAATCGCGCGCGCGCTTTTCGTTATGCAGTGCGATCTTCAGGGCATGATAAGGCTGCATCAGGTAATGCAGCTCGGTCGGATCCGCGGTCTCGGGTCCTTCCGCGCCTTGCCAGCGCACGTCGGCGGCAGTAGCCGGCGCCTGTTTCCAGCCCATCTGTTCCAGTATCTGGTCGGCGTGGATCTGCTCGATGCGCGACAGCTTGCGGAACAACTCGGCCGCCTCGCGGTTATTGTGCACTTCCATCGCATCCGCAAATTCGGCGTAGCGCTCCGCTGCCTCTGCTTCCATGGCGTAGGCATAGGCCATGAATTCCGACGCGCTGGGCACAAGCGCTTGACCCGCCGCTTTACTCGACGCGCGTTTGGGTGCGCGCGCTCCTTTCGGCTTGGCTGCGGCAGTGGTCTTTTTTGCGCCCGGCTTGGCGCCAGGCTTTGCGCGCGGCTTCGCGTCCCGCTTCACGCCTTTCTCGCTGCTCTTTTTAGTGCTCATAGTACGAACTCCGCTTCAAGGTCGGATGGATGTTTCTTGCCTTTGCCGATTGGCGGCTGGTACGGCTTGCGCTCGCCCTTGTACAACACGCCGACGTTCATGCCGTCGTCGGTCATGAGGCGCCGCGCCGCGCGCGCCGCATCTTCGGTATGCTTTACCGGCGCCTGCCGCACCAGCTGCTTCCATTCGCGCTGCTCTGGGCGGAAGGTGACGCAAGGGCTGAGGATTTCGACGAAGGAGAATCCGGGCGTGCTGATCGCCTCGGCAATGATGCCGGCGGTGCCGTTGGGATCGCCCGCGAACGCGCGCGCGACGAAATTGGCGCCTGCGGCGAGCGCGATCACCAGCGGATTGAAGGTGCGCAGACCGGTGCCGCCGGGGGAGAGCTTGGAATCCCAGTCGGGCTCGGTGGTGGGCGAAGGCTGGCCCTTGGTCATGCCGTACACATGGTTGTCCATGACGACGTAAGTCAGGTCGACGTTGCGCCGGCAGGCATGCAGAAAGTGATTGCCGCCGATCGAATAGCCGTCGCCGTCGCCGCTCGCGACGACCACCGTGAGGTCGGGGCGCGCGAGCTTCAGGCCCGCCGCCGCGGCGAGCGAGCGACCGTGCACACCGTGAAAGCCGTAGCAGGTGGTGTACGCGGGAATGCGCGAAGAGCAGCCGATACCCGATACGACGGCGATATTCTCCGGCAGCAAATTGAGTTTGGCGAAGGCCTTGGTGAACGAGGACAGCACCGAGTAGTCGCCGCAACCCGGGCACCAGATCGGCTTGTAATCGGACTTGAACGCCTGCGCCGTTAGCGGCGCGGCGGCGGCAACAGTATTGGCAGCGGAATTCATGCGCGGCTCCATTCGGTGACTTGCTGGTAAATTTCGGCGGGACGCATAGGCAGCGGTCCGGGATGGCAGAAACTCCTGACTTCGCCCGGCAGATCGTATTCGGCACGCAGGTAGCGGTACAACTGGCGCGTG
>DATKUQ010000448.1:0-12492 GCA_035530495.1 Burkholderiales bacterium | reverse complement strand
ACCGCGATCAGCGAGCGCGCCATGAGCAAGGTACTGCCGCCGGACGCGCGCAACACCTGAACCACGGCGCTGGCGATTCTTCCCCAAACCTGCCGCTGGGCCCGTCACCACCGGTATCGAGGCCAGCATCCCGAAGCGCTCCTTCGCCTTGCCCACCGCCTCCGAGAGCTTCATCTAATCACCCCGGCAGCGACAGCTGCCGGCGTTTGCCACCGCCGCCGAATGTCAGCCTCCAGCTCTTGTTGCTCAGTTCCAGCGCCATATACAATACCGGCCCTGATGCGTTATCTTCAATCGTATGGGCTGCCGGGTTCATCTTCCGGTCTCCTTCTTTGGTTGAGAAAGCCATCGGAGCTTAACCCACGCGGCCCTATATAGAATCTATCGCTTCGCAGGACGGCAAGGGCAATAAAACTTAACCAGGAGACGGACAGATGGCAAAAGCAATCCGATACCACAAGCACGGCGGTCCAGAGGTGTTGCAGTTGGATGACGTGGAGCTTGGTGATCCGGCGCAGGGGCAGGTGCGCATCCGGCATACGGCAATAGGCGTGAATTTCGTCGATACCTACCAGCGCTCCGGGCTGTACCCTATGCAGCTGCCGCAGATCGGGGGCAACGAGGGCGCGGGCGTCGTCGAGGCGGTCGGGCCGGGCGTGACGGATCTGAAAGCGGGCGACCGGGTGACCTACACTGGGCTGGCGGGCTCTTACTGCGAGCAGCGCCTGGTGCCGGCCGATCGCATGGTGAAGCTGCCGCAGGGCATTAGCGAAGATCAGGCGGCCTCGATGCTGCTCAAGGGGCTGACGGTCCATTACCTCATTTTCAGCACCTACCAGGTGAAGAAGGGCGACACGGTGCTGTGGCACGCGGCTGCGGGTGGTGTCGGCCTGATTGCCTGCCAATGGCTGAAAGCCCTCGGCGTGACCACCATCGCGACGGCGGGCTCGCCGGAGAAAATGGCGCTCGCCAAGGCGCACGGCGCGGATCACGTGATCAACTACAGCACCGAAAATTTCGTCGAGAAAGTCAAGGCGATCACTGGCGGCAAGGGCGTGCCGGTGGTTTACGACGGTGTCGGCAAGACGACCTGGGAAGGATCGCTCGATTGCCTGAGTCCGCGCGGGCTGATGGTGACCTTCGGCAACGCCTCGGGCCCGGTGGCGCCGGTGAACCTGGGAATACTCTCGGCCAAGGGCTCCCTCTATGTCACGCGCCCGACGCTCGGGACATACATCGCCACCCGTGCTGAACTCCTCGAGCGTTCAAAAGCGCTGTTCGACGTGGTGCTGTCCGGCAAGGTGAAGATCGAGACCACGGCCCGCTACAAGCTCGCCGATGCCGCGCAGGCGCACCGCGACCTGGAATCGCGCAAGACGACCGGCTCGGTGATTCTGCAGCCCTAGCCGAGGGGAGCGTTCGAAGACGCCGCCCGCGGGCGGCGTTTTTGACCAATAATGCCGCGCGAAATCCCGGCGATTCGCTGCAAGAAGAGGGCGGCAAGGAACATCGGCCTTTGGGCGCGTGCTTCTAATCGAAGCCGACGATCTCGACCCAGTTGGCGCCCTTGCCGCCGGGGTATTGCTGCAGTCGCGCGAGCGCGCCGCTTTGCGCGTCGATCGCGTATACCGAGATCGTATCCGACCTCTCCCCGCAGGCGACCAAGTAGCGGCCTCGCGCGTCGATCGCGAATCCGCGCGGCTGGGGCTCGGTGGGCGTACTGCCGAGGTAAGTCAGTTTTCCGCTCGCGCCGTTCACCTTGAATCCGCCGAGCGTGCTGCTGGTCCTTTCCGAGACATAAAGAAACCTGCCGTCTGGCGTCAAGTGGATGTCGGCGGCCCAGATGTCGCGCTCGCGGTTGCGCGCCGGCGCGCTATCGGCAGCGCCTGCGGCCGCGCGCGGCGCGCCGGGCACGAGCTGCGTATCCGGCGGCAGCGCCGATGCCGAGCCGATCTCAGCGAGCAGCCCGGTGTTGGCATCGAGCGCAAAGGTCGTCACCGTAGCCAGCAGTTCGCTCAGCACATAAAGGAACTTGTTGTCGGCCGAGGATACGAAGTGGCGCGGCCCGGTCCCGGGCTGCATTTGCGCGACCGCGGGCGTGTTGGAAGCAAGGCGCCCGGAGTTCGCGTCGAAAGTGAACTGGAATATCTGGTCGCTGCCCAGTGTCGGGACATAGACGTAGCGGTTGCTCTCGTCGCAGCGTATCGAGTGCGCGTTGCGGCCGACCGGGATCAGCTGCAGCGGCATGGCGGCGACGCGTCCGTCGGCGCCGACCGCGTTGACGCTGATCCGGTGCGCATGGTAAGAGGCGCCGAACAGGTAGCGCCCGCTGCGATCGAGCGCGATGTAGGGGCAGCTTTCCGCCAGCGGCGACACCGACAGCGGCTGCAGCGCGCCGCTGCGCGGCTCGATCGCGTAGACGTGCACCGAATACGGCCGGGAGCGCACCGCGGCGTAGAGAAAGCGCCGGTCCGGGCTCGCGGCCAGAGGGCCGACGAGGTCCGCGGCCTTAACACGCATAATCGGCGCCAGCATGCCGTCGGGCCGCATGCGGTAGCAGCCGATATCGCCATCGGCGGCATTGGAAACATAGACAAAGGTTCCTGCCGGTGCCGGCGTGCCGCCGGCCTGCGTCTGCGCTTCAGGCACGTCATTCCCCCGTCGTGAAATGCTACAGCCTAGCGTAAACCGCAAGCCGCCGAGCTGCGCCTTCGAGCGGGATTAAGCTTGGACGGCGTCGGCGAGGCGCCGGTTGGAATGCACCAGCCGCTCGATCAGCACCCGCATGCATGCCTTGTTGAAGGCCGCCTGGCAGGCATCGGTGGCGGCGCGGATCGATGCGGCCTTGATCTCGATGACAGTGACGTCGCTGCGCGCAGTAATGGTGGTGGTGCGGCAACGAATGCGGTCGGAGAAATACAGAATTTCGCCGAAGCAACCGCCCGGCTGCACGACGGCGATGTTTTTTCCCGCGAGGCTGACGTCGACTTCGCCATCCACCAGGAAATAGAAGTCGTCGCCCGTTTGGCCCTCGCGGATCAAGGTTTTCCCCGCCGGATTGGTCTTCCAGGCGCCGATGCGCACCAATTCCCACAGCACGACGTCGTTGAAGTCCTCGAAAAAGGGGAAGCCGCGCAGCTTGTTGAAGCGCTCGGAGTCCGAGATGGAATCGCCGACGAGGCGCAGGCTCAGAAATGCCTGGCTCAGTTCCTTGCCAAACTCGAGCCACGACGGGTAGCGCTCGGCCGGGTCCTTTCGCATCGCCCTCATCACGATCGCATCGAGCAGCGGCGGCAGTTCCGGCCGCAGGCTGAGCAGGGGCGTTGCATTGGTGTAGAGGATGGCGTGGCTCAGTCCCGCCTGCGTCGACGCCTGGAACGGCAGGCGCCCGGTCAGCAGCCGATACATGGTGACGCCGAGGGAATAAATGTCGGTCTGCTGTGTGAGCGTCTCCATGCAGATCTGCTCGGGCGACATGTAAGAGGGCGAGCCGACGCCCGTGATCTGCGTCGTATCCTGCGCCGGGCGCTGCTGGAACGAGGCGCCGAAATCGCTCACCTTGGTCTCGCCGCTTTCGGACAGCAGAATGTTGCCCGGCTTGATGTCGCGGTGAATGACGCCGTGCCGGTGCGCGTACTCGAGCGCGCGGATGCTTTTGAAGATGATCTCCACCACCTTGTTGAGCGGCAGGAGCGTGGATACGTCGGAGTGCGCCTCGAGCGTGGTGCCGGGCACGTACTCCATCACTACGTAGCTGTGGTCGGGCTCCTGCGCTGCGTCGAGGATGTCGACGATGTGGGGGTGGTTGAGCTTGCCCGCCAGGGAGGCTTCGGCGACAAACGCCTTGAACATCATGCGCTGCGCCTGCGGATCGGCATGGGGGTCGAACTGAAAAACCTTGATGGCGACGTCCCGGTCGGCAAATGGATCGCGCGCAAGGTACACGCGGCTGGTCGCGCCGCTGCCGATCTCGCGCTGGACCGGGTACTTCCCCAGACGTTGCGGCAGCCGGGGACTCACTGCCGCCTCAGGCAGGCGCTGATGTTCTGCAGCAGTTCGGCATCCTGGAAGGGTTTGCCGATGAAGGCGCTGACGCCCAGGGCCGCCGCACGACTGCGGTGCTTCTCGGCGGTGCGCGACGAGATGACGATGATCGGAATGCCGAGAGTGCGCGCATCGCCGCGCACGCTGCGGGTGAGTTCGAAGCCGTCCATGCGCGGCATTTCGATGTCGACCAGCATGACGTCGGGCAGGCGGTCCCGGAGTTTCTCGATCGCATCCAGGCCGTCTTTTGCCGTGATCACGCGGTATCCCTCGCGTTCGAGCAGGCGGCTGGTGAACTTGCGCACCGTGAGCGAGTCGTCCACCACCATCACCAGCGGTGCGGATGGGCGCGTGCCGCCCACACCCGTGACCTCGCCCAGCTGCACTCCCGCCGCAGCCCTGTGCTGAGCGAGCTGCACCGGGTTGACGATGAGCACGATGCTGCCGTCCGCGAGGACCGTGGCGCCGGTCACGCCGGGAATCCGCGAAAGCTGCGGACCGACGCTTTTGACCACAATCTCGCGCATCCCCAGCAGCGCGTCGACGTGGACGGCGACCCGCTGGATTCCGCTGCGCAGCAGCAGCACCGAATTGTAGTCCCGGATTTCCACGGCGACCCGCTCGCCGAGGAGCTGGCGCAGGGAGTGCAGCGGATACAGGCGCCCCTGAAACTCGACCTGGCCCTTCTCGTAGAGGCCGGCCATCGCATCGGCCTTCAGCCGCAGTACCTGCTCGACCGTGGCCGACGACACCGCCAGCGTGCTCATCCCGGCCTGCACCATCACGGTTTGCGTGACCGCGAGTGTAAGCGGAACGAAAATCGTAAAGGTCGTTCCCGCGCCGCGGGTGCTGGCGATGTCGACGCGTCCGTTGACCGCCGCAATCTCCGTGCGCACGACGTCCATGCCCACGCCGCGTCCGGCCAGCGCGTTTACCGCCCCGGCGGTCGACAGGCCGGTCAGGAATACGAGCTGATGCTGCTCCGCCTCGCTCAGTTCCCGGTCCGCAGCCAGCAGGCCTTTCTCGACAGCCTTGCTTTGCAGCGTTTGCAGATCGAGGCCGGCGCCGTCGTCGGAGACAATGATCGCGATCTCGTTCGCCTCCTGGCGCAGTTCGATCGCGATGCGCGCGGTCTCCGGCTTCCCGGCCGCACTGCGCAGCTGCGGATCCTCCACGCCATGGACCACCGCGTTGCGCAGCATATGCTCCAGCGGCGCGCCGATGCGCTCGAGCACGCCGCGGTCGAGTTCGATCTGCGCGCCCTGAATCTCGAGTTCCGCTTTGCGGCCGGTTTCGCGCGCCGTCTGGCGCACGACGCGGTACAGCCGTTCGCCCAGTGTCGCGAAAGGCACCGCGCGCATGCGCATCAGGTCCTGCTGCAGCTCGCGGCCGATGCGTGCCTGCTGCAGCAAAGCGGCGTCGGTTTCGTCCAGGCTCTTCAGCAGCGCCGACTGGATCGACGCGGCGTCGTTGAGGCCCTCGGCCATCATGCGCGTGAGTTCCTGCAGGCGCGTGTAGCGGTCGAACTCCAGCGGGTCGAATTCGCGGTCGCGCTCGTCCAGGACAGAGGTGCGCGACTGCATCTGGCTGTCGGCCTGGATCTCCACTTCGCGCAACTGGGTGCGCAGGCGCGCGATGCTCTCGTCGAGGTCGACCAGCGACTGCTTGACCTGCCGCAGTTCCGCTTCGATGCGTGAGCGCGCAATGACGACCTCCCCCGATTCGGTGATAAGGAAGTCTAGCGTATCGGCATTGACGCGCAACATGCCTGCGGCGCCGGGGGGCGCCGGCGGCTCGGCGACCGCGGCGGGGGCGACGGAGGGGGGCGCCGGTGCCGGCGCCTTGCGTTGCTTCATTCGATCCAGGTCGGCGCTGACCCGGTCCATTTTCGACTCCAGCTCGCCGAACAGCTCGGGCGGCAGCTCTGCGGCTTCGAGCGCCGTTTCCACCTGGCTTTCCATGAGGTGGGTCAGTTCGCCGAGACGGATCGCGCCGGCCATGCGCGCGCTGCCTTTCAGCGTGTGCAGCGCGCGCTTCAAGGCGTCGGCGATGCGCTGGTCCTGCGGCTGCGCCTTCCAGTCGCGCAGGTCGCTGCCGATTTGCGGCACCAGCTCCTCGGCCTCTTCGAGAAACACCGGCAGCAGATGCTCGTCGATGTCGTCGTGCATGACGCGCTGTGCCCTGAGGCGCGCTGTCATCTGCCGCATCTGGTCGAGCGCCTCGCCGGCGTCGCCGCTCGCCTCGCCCCGCTGCAGCGCGGCTACCATGCGCTCGAGCTTGTCGACCACTGCGCCCGCCAGCGCGAGGTCCGCCGGCTGCACCGAGCGGCCCGCGAACGGCGTCCACTCCTCCAGTGCCCCGGCAAGATCCGCCACGGCGGCAAACCCCGCCGTGCGCGAGCAGCTCGCGAGCGTATGCGCCGCGCGGACGAAGTCGGCCGACGCTTCGGCTGCGGGCTTGTATTGGGCGACCAGGGTCGCGACGTGGCCGGCGGCTTCCTTGAGATAGATCTCCAGAAATATCCGTTTCGGTTCTTCCTCCGCGAGCTTGCGCGCTTGCGCGGTGATCGGACCGGTATCGATTGCGACCGGCTGCCCGGACTTCAGTTGCGCCAGCCAGTCGGCAAAGCAGCTCGCCGCATTGGCGGCCAGCTCGAGCAATTCGGGAGACGCCGGCCGCTGGTCCTCCAGCCAGCGATTCATCACCTGCTCGACCTCCCAGGCGAGTTCTCCCAGCTCGTTCAGGCCTACCATCCGCCCGCTGCCTTTGAGGGTATGGAATCCGCGGCGAATCTTCGCCAGAGCCTGTGCATTGCCGGGTTCGGCGCGGCACACCGGCAGCGCCGCTTCGAGGTCCGCGAGGACCTGCCCGGCTTCTTCGAGAAAGACCTGGAGCAGTTCGTCGTCCTGTTGCGCCGGGACGGGCGCAGGCCGGGGCGGGGGAGGGGCCGCGCGCTTGCGGAACCGATCGAGGAAGAAATCGATCGCCTGCTCGCGCGGTTCGCGCCCGCCCAGGCAGGGCTCAAGATAATAGCCCAGGCTGGAGAGGCCTTCGGCGATCCAGTCCATATCGATCTCGCCGGGGGCGCGAATCATCGCGTCGCAGGCCTCCAGCACCTCACCGGCGCGGTCCAGACCGAGCACGGCGAGCGCGCCGTGGATCTGGCGCAGGAGCGGAGCGAGAGCCGGCAAGCTGTCGCGTGCCCCGGTGCCGCGCGCAAAAGCGTCGAGCACTTGCTCCGCCTGCTGCAGGTTGGCGCCGATTTCCGCGGCGACCCGCGCGCGCAATTGCATCGAGCTGATCTGCTGCGTGAGTTCAGCACGCAAGCCGGCCGGAGGCTTGCCCGTGGACTTGCCGGCCGCTGCGTCGGCCAGCCATGCACTGAGGATGCGGACCTGCGCTTCGAGATCCTCGGGCACCCTGCCGAAATCTTCGAGGATGTTTTCCGCCAGCATGAAAGCCGCGGACATTTCGATCACCAGGCGCTGGTCGTCGGCGGGCCGCGGTTCGGGCAGCGTCGCGGCAGCGGCCGCGATCGCTTCGAGCAGCCCGCTGAAATGCGCGTTGGGCAGCGCCGATGCCATTTCCCTCAGAGACGCAGTGATTTCGCGCACGCGCTCGGCGCCCGCCGGCTCGCCCGTCACATAGTGCTGCCACGCGCGGTTCAGGGCCTTAAGGCGCGAGCGCGCGTCCGCGATCGCGGGCTGCAGGGAACTCAGGTCCGGCGCCGCGGGTTCCGCCGCCGCAATGAGTTGGTCGAGCTCGAACACTTGCCTGATGTCCCTGAGCCGCTGCGTTCCGGCGCCCGAGCGGGCGATGGCATAGAGCAATTCGCGCAGCAGCGCTTCGTTGAGCGCCTGCGATCCCGCGGCCAGATCGCGGATGTGGAAGTCGAGCTTGTTGCACAGCACATTGGCTTCGGCCAGCCATTGGGCGTCTTTCGCCTCCTCCAGGGCATCCATCAGCGCGCTTGCGACCCACCACAGAGCGCGCCGCTCCGGCAACTGCGCCGCCACCGCATGTATCGCACCGAGCGCTGCGCGCATGTCCGCCAGTCCGCCCGGCTTATGCCGCAGCCACGCCAGCAGCCCGCGCTGGAAATGCACGCGCTGCGCCTGCAGGAACGCGGGAAGCGCGGCTGCTTTGAGCGCATTTGGCTCGCGATGGGCGGGTGTGCGCAGCGTAAGATCGGGGAAGAACAGGTCTTTTTCCGCGCAAACCGACTTGTTTTGCAGGCCGGCGAGCTCGCGGTAGGCCGGATACAGGCGCACAGGCACATTCGGCTCTCCGCGCGCCACTGTGTCGACGAACTGCTTCAGCGCCAGCACGCCGCGACCGATCACCCCGGCAGCCGCGACGCTCGGTGCTGAGCCGTTCAGCGCCGCGAAACTGTCTTCGAGGCTCTCGCAGAACCGGGTGGCCTCGGCGAGCCCCACCATATTCAAGGCGCCGCTGACTTGGTGCAGGTGTTCTGGGCACTCAGCCAGAACCGCCGCATTCTCCGGCTCCGCCTCGAACTTCGCGATGACACGGCACACGCGCTCGAGCGCCTGATCGACCTCGGCGGTGATCCAGGACAGAGTCGTGGTGTCGGCCAGGGAAGCCATTACGCCAGTCGGAATCCAGACACCGATTTCTTCAGCGCCACTGCGAGTCCGGTTAGGCGCGTGGCGGAGTGCGCGGTCTTTTTCGTGCCTTCGGTCGTTTGCTGCGTTACCCCGAGGATCAGCTTCATGCTGCCGGCGACCTGGGTCGCCGAAGCCACCTGCTGCTGCGTCGCGCTGGAAATCGAAGTGATCAGCCCGGCCAGTCGCGTGGAGATCTGCCCGATCTCGCGCAGCGCCCGGTCGGCTTCGTCGGCGGTCTGCGTACCCTCGACCACGCCGCGCGTGCTGCGCTCCATCGCCTCGACCGCGTCCTGCGTGTCGCGCTGGATGCTCTTGACGATCGCGGCGATGTGCTTGGTCGCTTCCGCGGAACGCTCGGCGAGCCGCTGCACCTCTTCGGCAACCACGGTAAAGCCGCGTCCCGCCTCGCCCGCCGAAGCTGCCTGGATCGCGGCATTGAGCGCGAGTACATTGGTCTGCTCCGTGATGTCCGAGATCAGCTGCACGATTTCGCCGATTTCCTGCGAGCTCTCGCCCAGGCGCTTGATGCGCTTGGAGGTCTCCTGCATCTGGTCACGGATTTCGTTCATGCCGCGGATCGTGTTCTGCACGGCGTGCGCGCCTTTCTTCGCGGCGCTGAGCGAGGTTTCTGCGACCTTGGCCGTGTCGTTCGCGCTCAGCGAGACTGCGTTCATCGAGCCCGCCATTTGCGTCACCGATTCGCCGGTCTGCTCGATTTCCGTCGCCTGGCGCTGCGTCGCCTGCAGCAGCTGTCCCGAAACCGCCTGCGCCTCCTGGGTGGCCACCGTCACCTGCTGCGCGGCGTCGTTGATGCCTGTTACCAGGCGGCGCAGTTCGTCGATGGTGTAGTTGATGGAGTCGGCTATGGCGCCGGTCATGTCTTCGGTCACCTTGGCGCGCACCGTGAGGTCGCCGTTCGCGAGATTGCCTATCTCGTCGAGCAGCCGCAGGATCGCGTCCTGGTTGGCGCGGTTCTGCAGCTCGCTTTGCTCGGCGCGGCGGCGCGTGTCGTCCAGATACACTTTGCCGATCAGGAGCAGGACGAGGACGGCCAGTATGGACACCGCGCCCATGGCGATGAAATTGACCCGGCGCGCGGCAAGCTGCGCCTCGTAGCCTGTGCTCAGCCGTTCTGCCGCCGCGAGCAGTGTCTCGCTGTCGTTGAACAGATCCCGCGCCGCCCGCTTCGCGCTGACCAGTTTCTGTATGTTGCCGAGGATGTCCCTGGAGCTGGCCTGGTACTGCTGGTAAGCGGCATCGAGCTCGGCCAGCTTGCCCCGCATCTCCGGGTCACCCACACGCGCGATGCGCAGCCTTGCGTCGCCTTGGATCAATCCTTGCAGTGTGTCCCTGAATGTAAGGGTGTCCTTGCCCAGCAGAAATGCGACTTCCGGGTCGACGATGTCGCCCGCGAGCATGGTGTTGGCGTTCTTGGCCATGCGCTGGGTCAGCATGACCAGCTGCGCGGCAAGGGCGTTTTGGCGGGCCGAGCCGCCGGACTGAACGCTCAGTGCGTAGACCTCTTGGGCCAGTTCGAGCAGCGTCGGATCGTTCGCGTTGATCGAGCGCACCGCCTTGCTCAGCGCGACCAGGTTACGCTCCTCACGGATGACCAGGCCTGCGTTGCGTTCGCTCTTGCTCCATTGGCTCACCAGCGAGTCGAGTGCCGGGCGTACGCGCGCGGGCGTGGGGGGCAGTTCCACGCCGCCCGCCATGCCGCCCTTGCGAAGGAGGGTGACCAGCCCGGCGAACTCGTCGCGGCTCTCGCGCAGCTGCTTGAAGGCCACCGGGTTTCCCTGCGAGGCCTGCTGCGCCGCCTTGGCGAGCCGCTGCGACAGCATGCGTATTTTCCCGACTGAGGCGACGTAAATGGTGTTGAAGGTCGCCTGCCGCGCGTCGATCACGACAACGGCGGCGTCGAGCAGCAGCAGGACGACGAGAAAGCCGGTCAGGATCTGGAGCTGTCTCGTAACGGGGAGCCGGCCGACCAGCGGCAAGCCGCCGCGCGGGGCGCGCGGCGCGGTGTCTGCAGCGGTGTCGCGGCGGAGGAACCGCGGCTTGAATGCGTCAAATGTAAATGCCATACCGTTCCCCTAGCGCAGTAGTTTGCCCTCGCGGGCAATGGTTGTGAGCCGGATTATCCGCAAGTCGCTTCATAACGTCGTCCCTCTTCATATCAAGCGCTGACATCGAGAAATTCCGGGTCCCGCACCAGCGCCGGTACATCCAGCTCGTTCCAATGCCTGCCCTGCGCGTCGCTGTATTCGGCGCGCGTCCACCTCGATTCGGCGCGGCGCGGGCGTGGCTCCAGTTCGCCGGACTTGCGCAGGCCGAGCGAGCGGTCGACGAGCAGCGCGCAGCCGGCGCGAAAGCGGTCGCTGATGAGCAGCAGCCGCGCCTGGTCGCCGACCGCAGCGGCCTCGCCGCCGAGAAACGCGGCAAAGTCGACCACGCTGTAGAGATTGCCGCGGATATTCGCGACGCCGCGGAACCACGTGCGCGCGAGCGGCACCGCCGAGATCGGCGGCAGCGGAAGCATTTCGCCGGCCTCGGCGAGATCGACCAGCCAAGCGGCGCCACCGGCTTCCAGGCCGAGCTTCGAGGCTGCGCCTCCGCCAGTCTCGGCGCGCTGCAGGCGGGCCGAAAGCTCGAGCTGGTAATCGCGCAGCGAAAGTCTTGCAGCCATGTCAGCCGAGCGCTGCGATCTTCGCCAGCAGATCCGCCTGGACCACGGGTTTCACAACGTAGTCGCGCGCGCCCTGGCGCATGCCCCAGACCTTGTCGGTTTCCTGCCCTTTGCTCGTGCACAGGATGACGGGGATGTCCTTTGTGCTTTCGTCCCTGGTGAGTGTGCGCGTCGCCTGGAAGCCGTTCTGTCCGGGCATCACCACGTCCATGAGAACGAGGTCCGGGCGCTGTTGCTTGACCTTCGCCAGCGCGTCTTCGGCGCTCTCTGCCGTCGACACCTTGAAGCCGTTCTTCGACAGCATGGCGCTCAGGTGCTGCCGGTCGGTCGGTGAGTCGTCTACGATCAATATCGTGTTGATAGTCATGTTGCACCTTTCGTAATTTCAGGAAGAAGCGCCATCCCGCCCGGCGTAATCGCTCACCGCCTCGATCAAGCCTTCCTTGGTGAAGGGCTTGGTGAGGTAGCGGTCGGAGCCGGCGAGCCGGCCGCGGGCGCGGTCAAAAACGCCGTCCTTGCTCGAAAGCATAATGACCGGCGTGGACTTGAGCCGCGGGTTCTGTTTGATCAGGGCGCAGGTCTGATAGCCGTCCAGCCGCGGCATCATGATGTCGACGAAGATGACCTGCGGTTCGTGATCGGTAATCTTGGAAAGCGCGTCGAAGCCGTCCTCGGCCAATATCACTTCATACCCGGCCTGGCGCAGAAACAGTTCGGCGCTGCGCCGGATAGTGTTGCTGTCGTCGATGACGAGCACCTTGACCGGCCGCTTCGATGCATCGCTCACGGCAATTCCTTTTCGATCCGGTTCCGCATCGTCAGCCATACATCCCTGGATTTCGCTGCGGGGCAGGGCAGGGACGCAGCCGGCCTCGACGCCAGGCTGTTCGCGCGCTGCGGCGCGCGCCTGCGCGCCAGTTCAGTAGGAAAAGCGGCCATTGGTGCTGATCGCCGTCAGCTCGACGAACTTCGAGCCGTTGTGATTCGACGCGCTGAAATCGATGAAATAGCCGCCGACGTCGACGTCCTGCATCGCGTCGAGCGCCTTGAGCAGGCTGGCGCGGCTCAAATTGGGCCCGGCGCGGCGAATCGCTTCTCCCAGAACCTTGGCGCCGATGTAGGCTTCGAGCGAGG
>DATKUQ010000447.1:0-5686 GCA_035530495.1 Burkholderiales bacterium | reverse complement strand
CAACCTCGCGCTGCTGCAAAGGCAACTGCCGCACAGCAATGCCGCCGGCTGGCAACGGCGCTTGTCCGATGTCATCGCGCAGATCGACGAGGCCAAGAACAGCGTCAAGGACATCAGCGTCGATCTGCGCCCTTTGCTGCTGGAGGAGCGCGGCCTGCTGTCGGCGCTGGAAGACTACGCGCGCAGGTTCGAGGGCAGCACCGGCATCGCGGTCCAGGTGAGGGGTGGGAATTTGGCCAGGCGGCTGCCGCCGGAGAAGAAAATTGCGCTGTTCCGCATCGCGCAGGAAGCGCTGACCAATTGCGCCAAACATGCGCGGGCGCGCGCGGTCGCGATCGAGCTCGATAACGATACGGAACATCTGCTGTTGAGCGTCACCGATGACGGCGTCGGCATCGACCTCGCCGGCGTCAACGGGAAAAAAACCGGCTTCGGCCTGCTGTCGATGCAGGAGAGGGCAGAGGCCATTGGCTGCCGCTGGCGGATCGAATCGATGCCTGGAAAAGGCACGCGCGTCAGCGTGAGTACCGAATCGCCGATTTCACACTAGCTGCGCCAGCCGCCGACCGGCAGGCCGCGCCGGCTCGCTTCGATGACTGCCTGCGCGCGGTTGTTGACCTTGAGCGCGCGGAATATGGCAATGGCGTGGTTCTTGACCGTACCCTCGGCCAGTGCGAGCTCGCGGCAGATTTGCTTGTTCGACATGCCGCGCAACAGGCAGGCAAGCACGTCGATCTGTCGGGGCGAGAGCCCCAGGCCGGCGAGACCTTGCGGCGCCGCCGTGCCGTCTCCGGCAGAGTCTGCTTGCGCGCCGCCGGCGAGGTTGGTCGGCAGCGCGATGTTGCCCTTGAGCGCATGCTCGAGAAATTTCGCCAGCAAATCCGTGGGCGAGGACTTGCAGATGTATCCGGTTGCGCCGCGCTCGAGCGCATCGATCACGCTGGCGCGCGATTCGTCGGAGGAGAGCACCACCACGGGCAGGGACGGAAAGCTGAGTTTGAGGTTCGACAGCAGATCGAAGCCGCTCATGCCGGGCAGGTGCAGGTCCAGCAACAGCATTTCGATGTCGGGATGCGTTTCAAGCAGGGCCAGTGCCTCGTCGCTGTTACCGGCCTCGAGGACGCGGATATCCGGGTTCAGCCCCCTCGCGATATAGGCCACCGCCGCGCGGATCGGCGGATGGTCGTCGCATATCAGGAGCTTGCTGCAGGACATTCCCGGATCTAGAACAAATTCGCGACGGCAAACGCCACCATGGCGCAGGCGCCGACCGTGAGAAAGACCAGGTCGCGCAGGTTTCGCTTGTCGGCGGGGGTAATCCCCCCCTTCTTCTTGCGCATCATGTTCCACTCGAAATAGACCAGCAGCAAACCGAGGACGGCGGTGACCAGCACCGATTTCGTTACCAGCGTCATGAAGTTTCCCCTTTCTCGATATCCGGACGAATCCTCACCGGCAAGATTACCATTTTGCAGGCGGTGCCGACGCGCAGGATGCGCGCTGTCAGGGCGACCGGCCGGGTTCGAGCTGCTTCTCGATGCGCCGCGCGAAAACCGTCATTTCCTTCGCCGCCTGCTTGTCGCCCTTGGTCTCGGCCACGCTGATGCCCTGGCGGTAGGCATCCAGCGCCGCCTGCAATTGCCCCAGTTCGGTAAGCGCCTTGCCGAGCAGTTTCCACGCCGCCGAATAGGCCGGGTCGCGCGCCACCGCTTCGGCCAACTGCAGCCGCGCGTTGTCGGCGTCGCCGGCCTTCAGGTATTCGTTGCCGAGGGAAAAACGCAGCAACGCACCGTCGCGCGCTGTGCCGACGAGCTTTTGCAGATTGGCGATGGCAGCTGAGGTCATTGTAAGATGAGGCCGTCGCGGGAAACAATCCGCGTCCGGGCAGGAATTATAGGCCCGTTTCGCACACCCAACTTTCAGGGAACCAACACAGCCATGCCCAAAGCGGTGATAGCCACATCTGATGCACCAAGCGCCATCGGCACGTACTCGCAGGCGGTGCGCTGCGGCGACACGATCTATCTTTCTGGCCAGATCGGCCTCGACCCTGCGACGATGCAGCTGGCAGAAGGCATCGACGCGCAGATCAAGCGCGTATTCGACAATCTGAAGGCGGTGGCCGCGGCCGCCGGGGCGTCGCTGGACGCTGCCGCGAAGGTGACGGTCTACCTCACTGATCTCGCCCATTTCGCCAAAGTCAACGAGGCCATGGCCGCCTATTTCGTCCAGCCGTATCCGGCGCGCGCCGCGGTCGGCGTGGCGTCGCTGCCGCGCGGCGCGCTGGTCGAAGCCGATGCGATATTGGTAATTGAGTGAAGAGCCGGGAGTGAGGGCCAGGACCGTGCGCGCAGCCGCCGTCGGCCGTGCCCGGCCGCGTAAGCCGGAACCGTCCCCGGCCCAGTCCGCCCCCTCCTCGCTGAAGGCGAAACTCGCAAAGCTCGGCATCCGCCGCGAATTCGATCTGGTGCTGCATCTGCCGCTGCGCTACGAGGACGAGACCCGGCTCACGCCGATCGCCGCGGCGCGCGAAGGCGCGCCGGTGCAGGTCGAGGGCACGGTGATCGAGAGTCAGATCGCCTATCGTCCGCGGCGTCAACTGGTGTGCAAGATCGCCGACGACAGCGGCCTGCTCTACATGCGCTTCCTCAATTTCTACGGCAGCCAGGCGAAGGCGCTGGTCGCGGGCACGCGCGTGCGCGCGTTCGGCGAAGTGCGGCCGGGTTTTTTCGGCGCCGAGATGATACATCCGCGCTATCGCATGGTGCGCGCCGACACGCCGCTGCCCGAGGCGCTGACGCCGATCTATCCGACCACCGCCGGCTTGCCGCAGGCGGCCTTGCGCCGCCTCATCGCGCAGGCACTGGCAAAATGCGAACTCGACGAGACGCTGCCGCGGGAGATCGCCGAACGCCTGGGTCTGCCTGCGTTTCGCGACGCCATCGACGCCTTGCATCGGCCGCGGCCCGGCGACGATGCGCGCGCGCTCACCGGGCGCAGCCATCCGGCGTGGCGGCGCATGAAGCTGGACGAACTGCTGGCGCAGCAGCTTTCGATGCGCCTGCATTACCGCGAGCGCAAGAGCAGGACCGCGCCGGCGCTGAGCCGACCCGGCACATTGACCGCTGCCCTGCTCAAGCGGCTGCCGTTCCGGCTGACGCGCGCACAAAGCCGGGCCTGGGCCGAGATCGAACGCGATCTCGGCGAGGCGCATCCGATGCACCGGCTGCTGCAGGGCGATGTCGGCAGCGGCAAGACCGTGGTGGCGGCGCTCGCGGCGCTGCGCACGGTGGAAAACGGCCTGCAGGCCGCAGTCATGGCGCCCACCGAAATCCTCGCCGAGCAGCACTACCGCAAATTCTCCGAATGGCTTGCGCCCCTGGGCGTGAGACTCGGCTGGCTTTCGGGCGGTCAGAAGAAAAAACAGCGCGCCGCAGCCGCGGCGGATATCGCCTCGGGTGCGACGCGGGTGGCGGTGGGCACGCATGCATTGTTCCAGCAGGGCATAGCCTTCGAGGCTCTGGGCCTCGCGATCGTCGACGAGCAGCACCGCTTCGGCGTCGAGCAGCGTCTCGCGCTGCGCGCCAAGGGTTCGGACAGCAAGGGTTCGGGCAGCGGGAACGCGCGCAACGCCGAGCCGCACCAGTTGATGATGAGCGCGACGCCGATCCCGCGCACGCTGTCGATGAGCTATTTCGCCGACCTCGACGTGTCGCTGATCGACGAATTGCCGCCGGGCAGAAAACCGGTCACGACCAAGCTGATCGCCGCGGAGCGCCGCGACGAAGTGCTCGCGCGGGTGCGCGATGCCTGCCGCGCCGGGCGCCAGGCTTACTGGGTATGTCCGCTGATCGAGGACAACGGCCTTGCGGACGACGCGCCTGCGGGCGAGGCGCGCGCGGCGGGCCGGCGGCCGGGCCGCAGGCAGGCGGAGGCCTTGCAGCTGCAGAACGTGCTCGACACCCATGCGCGTCTCGCTGCCGAATTCGCGGAACTCAGAGTGGGGCTGGTGCACGGCCGTCTCGCGGCGGCGGAGAAGGCGGCGGTGATGGCCGACTTCAGCGCGGGTAAAATCCAGCTGCTGGTGGCGACCACGGTGATCGAGGTCGGCGTCGACGTGCCCAATGCCTCGCTCATGATCATCGAGCACGCAGAGCGCTTCGGTCTGGCGCAGTTGCACCAGCTGCGCGGCCGGGTCGGACGTGGCGTGGCCGACAGCGCCTGCATTCTGCTGTACCAGAAGCCGCTGGGCGAGATCGCGCGGGCCCGGCTCAAGGCGGTGTATGAAAGCGGCGACGGATTCGAAATCGCACGCCAGGACCTGCTACTGCGCGGGCCGGGCGAGTACCTGGGCGTGCGCCAGAGCGGCGCGCCGCTGCTGCGCTTCGCCGACCTCGAGCGCGACCTCGACCTGCTCGAGACGGCGCGCGATTTGGCGCCGCAACTGCTGCGGCAGCACCCGGAGTACGCGCAGCGGCATCTGGAGCGCTGGCTGGGTGGTAGAAGTGAACTAATGAATGCTTAGAACTTATTGCAAAATGGACAATCCGAAGAATTGTCATTCCGAACGCAGCGAGGAATGTGCTTTTGCATTGCGAAAAGCAGATTCCTCAGCCTTCGCCCCGAAGGTCTCGATCCCGCTCGACGGGAAAGTCCTCTTGGGGGACGGCTTCGGAATGACAAGTAATTTTGAAACGGCTTAGCCTCTAAGCACATGGATCTCGCGCAAATCAGGCAGCGGCTGGACCTGTATGGAAGGCTGATGCGGCTGCACAAGCCGATCGGCACGCTGCTGTTGCTGTGGCCGACGCTGTGGGCGCTGTGGATCGCCTCCAGCGGCTGGCCCGGGTGGGCGCTGACCTTGATATTCTGCATCGGCACGCTGTTGATGCGCTCGGCCGGCTGCGTCATGAACGACCTCGCCGACCGCAATTTCGACGCGCACGTCAAGCGCACGCGCGACCGCCCGATCGCGGCCGGCCTGGTGAGCGTGAAAGAGGGGCTGTGGCTGGCGAGTGTGGTGACGCTGCTCGCATTCTGCCTGGTGCTCGCGCTCAACCGCTTCGCGATCGCGCTGTCTTTCGTCGCGCTGGCGCTGGCCGCGAGCTATCCGTTCACCAAACGCTTTCTGTCGGTGCCGCAGGCCTATCTGGGCGTGGCCTTCGGTTTCGGCATTCCAATGGCGTTCGCGGCGGTGAGCAATTACCTGCCGCCGCTATGCTGGTGGCTGCTGCTGGCGAACATCTTCTGGGCCATCGCCTACGACACCGAGTACGCGATGGTCGACCGCGACGACGATCTCAGGATCGGCATCAGGACGTCCGCCATAACGCTGGGACGCTACGACGTCGCCGCGGTGATGCTTTGCTACGCGGCCGTGCTCGCGGTATTGGTGATGCTTGGCATGCGCCTGCACTTCGGCGTGTATTACTATCTGGGCCTGGGCGCGGCGGCGCTGCTCATGCTGTATCACTACACGCTGATACGCGCGCGCACACGCGAAGGCTGCTTCAAGGCGTTCCTGCACAACAACTGGGTCGGCGGGGTCATCTTCGCCGGCATCGTCGCGAATTACGCCTTGCGCTGAGCGGCGGGCCTTACATGGACGTTCCCCGGTTTGCAAGGGATTCTTTCTGTTCCGGCAAAGAGGATAGGACTGCGTGCTTACATTCGGTCTGTGTGCGCG
>DATKUQ010000446.1:0-4460 GCA_035530495.1 Burkholderiales bacterium | reverse complement strand
CGGCGCGGGCGTGTCGATCTACTGGAACAAGATGCCGCATACCGGGGTGCAACTGACGCTGGACCGCAGCGGCCGGGCGACGGTGTTTTGCGGCGCGACCGAGGTCGGGCAGGGTTCGGACGATGTGCTCGCCGCGGTCGTCGCGGAAACGCTGGGCATCAGCACCAAGGAGGTGTGCTGCGTCACCGGCGATACCGGGATCACCCCGGTCGACCTCGGCTCGTATTCGAGCCGGGTCACGATCATGATGGGCAATGCGGCGCTGCAGGCCGCAGGCCGCGCGCGCGACATGCTCGCCGCCGCGGCCGCGGAACAGCTCGAGGTCCTGCCCGAGAGCGTCGTGCTGTCGCGCGGACGCGTGTTCGCGGCGGGCGATGCGGCCAAGAGCATGAGCTTCGCCGAAGCGGTGGTCTACGCGGAAACCAAGTTCGGCACCTTGGGGACGGTGGGGTCCTACACGCCGCCCAAGCCACCGGGCAAGTTCAAGGCCGCGGGCGTGGGGCCGTCGCCCGCGTACTCTTTCTCCGCCTGCGTGGTCGAGGTGGAGGTCGACGAGCATACCGGCTGGATTACCGTGCCCAAGATCTGGATGGCGCACGACATCGGCCGCGCGCTCAATCCGGTGCTCACGCGCGGCCAGGTCATCGGCGGCGTCTACATGGGGCTGGGTGAGGCCTTGATGGAAGAGCAGGTGTTCCGGCGGCTGCCGCCCAAGCTGTCCAACGCGCTGGTGCACAAGATTCCGTCGCTGCTCGAATACAAGAGCATCACTTCGCTCGACATGCCCGAGGTCGAGGTGTACCTGATCGAGGATCCCGACCCGAACTGTCCGTTCGGCGGCAAGGAGGTCGGCCAGGGGCCGCTGTTGCCGGTGATGCCGGCGGTTGCCAATGCCGTGTTCGACGCCGTCGGCGTGCGCATCGACGAAGTGCCGATCACACCGGAAAAGATCCTGCGCGCGCTGCACCTGAAGCGCGAAGGCAAGAACCCGCGCGTGGGGCCGGACCATTTTCCCGACGTTCCTTATGTCGAGCCGACCTTCGTGGTTCCCCCGGCCGAAGGCGGCGACGGCACCGAAAGCAAGGCACCTAACAAACACTTGGAAAGGGTTGCATCATGATGCGCCTGCCGTGGTTTCAGTTCAAAGCGCCGACCAGCGTGGCGGAGGCCGCGCGCATACTCGCCGGAGAGGGGCCGCGCGGCATGCTGATCGCCGGCGGCACCGACCTGTTGCCGAACATGAAGCGGCGCCAGCAGACGCCGGCGACGCTCGTTTCGCTCGCTAAGGTCGAAGGGCTGAAGAAGGTAGCCAACGGCTCAGGTCTCACGCTCGGCGCCGGGCTCACCCTGACCGAAGTCGTCGGAACCGACGCCGTGCGCGAAAAATACCGCGGCCTGTGGCAGGCGGCTTCGCAGGTGGCTACGCCGCATTTGCGCAATATGGGCACGCTGGGCGGCAACCTGTGCCTCGACACGCGCTGCAATTATTACAACCAGAACGCGGATTGGCGCGAGGCGATCGGCTACTGCATGAAAAAGGAAGGCAAGACCTGCTGGGTCGCCACCGCGAGCAAGCGCTGCCTCGCGGTGTCGTCGACAGACACCGCGCCGGCGCTGATCGCCCTGGGCGCGAAGGTGCGGCTGGTGTCGGCAGCTGGGGAGCGCGAAGTCGAACTCGCTGATTTATACAACAACGACGGCATCGACTACATCACGCGCAAGCCGGACGAGATCCTGACCGAGGTGGTGTTGCCGGAAGCAGGCGCCTGGAAGAGCACCTATTGGAAGCTGCGCCGGCGCGGTTCCTTCGATTTCCCGCTGCTGGGCGTTGCGGCGGCGCTGCGCATCGCGCCCGACGGCAGCGTCGCCGAAGCCCGTCTGGTGCTGGGCGCGGTCTCGTCGCAGCCCCTGCTCGTCGGCAAGGCGAGCGCGTTCCTGGTCGGCAAGAAACTCTCCGACGAGGTGATCGCCGAAGCCGGCGCACTGGCCGCATCCAGGGCCAAGCCGATGGACAACACCGACCTCGACGTATATTGGCGCAAGGAAGTCGTGCCCAGTTTCGTCGGCTATGCGCTGCGCGAAGTCCGCGGCGACGATATGCGTGCTGTGCGCCTGCACACTGCGCGCCAGGTATTGTGACGATGCCCGCGACTCGTTGACGAATTAGAGCCCCCATTCGGCCCGTTTTGATGCGTGCCGGAGGGCGGGCTGGGTACAATGGCGGATGTTCAGTTCGCGTGCGCGGCGGCCGCTCTCAGTGGCGGTGGCCGTCTTCCTCGTGGCCGCGATTGCGGCGCTGGTCCTGATCTGGCTGTCGGACAAAAGCGGCCGCCAGGAGACCCGCGCACGCGTGTCCAACATAGCCGGCGAGCGCGCACGCAATCTGCAGCGCAGCATCGAGCGCGACTTGTCGGCGGCCTATGCCTTGGCCAACCTGGTGCGTCAGGGCAAGGGCACCGTAGCGAACTTTGACGAAGTCGCCGGCGAGATGCTGGCGTTCTACCCCGGCGTATCCGAGCTGGGCTTGGCGCCCGGTGGCATCATCCGCGATGTGGTGCCGAAAGCCGGCAAAGAAACAGGGCTCGGTCTCAATCTGCCGCAGGAACCGGCGCAAGAGCCGGAAGCGCTTCCCGCCCGAAATAGCGGAAAGCTGACGCTGGCCGGCCCGCTCGATCTGGTTGCGGGCGGACGCGGCCTGGTCGGACGCCTGCCGGTATACCTCGACGCAGTCCCAGGGGAGCCGCTTTTCTGGGGCTACACGCTGGTCATGATTCGCCTCCCCGAGGCGCTCGGGACCGTTAATTTGTCTCAATTGGCCGAGCAGGGCTTCGCCTACGAGCTTTGGCGCATGCGCCCGGGTAGCGCGCAAAAGGAAATCATTGCCGCGAGCGCGCCCGGCGCATTGAGCGATCCGGTAGCGCGCACGCTGCAGTTGCCCAACGCGACCTGGACGCTCGACGTAGCGCCCATCGGGGGGTGGAGCGATCCTGCGAAGCTTGCCCTCAAAGGCGCCATGGGTTTGCTTTTCAGCCTGTTGCTGGCCTACCTGGCGAAATCGCTGCTCGAGTTGAAACTGCACCGGGACCGGCTCGAAGTGCTGGTAGGGCAGCGCACCGCAGAACTCAGCGCGCGCGAGGCGGAGCTGAACCATGCCCAGGCTGTCGCAGGCGTCGGCAGCTGGAGGCTCAATCTGGACACGCGAGAGATGCGCGGATCGGCGCAGGCTTTGCACATTCTCGGCGTGAGCGACAGTCGGCCGATCAGTTACAGGACTTTCCTGAGTCTGGTCCATCCGGATGATCGTGCAGCCGTGGACCTGGCCACGCGCGCCGCGCTCAAAAGCAAGCCTTACGACATCGAGTACCGCCTCCTTGCCGGCGCGACCACCCGCTGGGTGCACAGCAAGGCCGAACTCAGCTTCGATGCGGATGAAAAGCTGTCGAGTGCTTTGGGCACGATACAGGACGTCACCGAGGAGAAACGCGCCGAGACGGCATTGCGCGCGCGCGAGTCGCGTTACCGCGAGCTGTTCGAGGCGAATCCGCACCCGATGTGGGTGTGGGATCTGCATACCATGGCCTTCCTCGCGGTCAACGATGCGGCGGTGGCGCACTACGGCTACAGCCGCGACGAGTTTCTGGCAATGCTGGTTACCGACATCCGGCCGCCCGAGGAAGTGCCGCACCTGCTGAGGCAGGTCGCCCTGCTGCAAAAACAGAGCGTCAGGGACGTCGGACTTTGGTTGCATCGGAAGAAGGACGGTACGCTGATCAATGTGGAAATCGCTTCCCACACGCTCGAATTCGACGGCCGGCGCGCCCAGATGACGCTCGTAAACGACGTCACGGAACGCGTTCAGGCGGAACGCAAGCTGCGGGCGAGCGAGGCACGCTTTCGCAGCCTGACCGCGATGTCTTCCGACTTCTATTGGGAGAGCGACACCGAGCACCGGCTGACGCTGCTCAGCGCAGGTGCCGGGGGAGATCCGGCGCAGGATTTGCCGCAGGGCTCGCCACTGAACAAGCGCCGTTGGGACGTGCCCTATCTCAGCCCCGACGAAAAGGGCTGGGAAGCGCACCGGGCAGTGCTCAATGCACGCCGTCCGTTCCGCGATTTCGAATTCTCGCGCATGGGTAGCGACGGCGTCGTGCGCCATGTGGCGATCAGCGGCGATCCTGTGTTCGACGGTTCCGGCGTGTTCCTGGGCTTCCGCGGTGTCGGCAAGCACATCTCCGAGCGCAAGGCAGCGGAAGCGAAAATCGCACGCTTGACCCAGCTCTACGCCGCTTTGAGCCAGTGCAACCAGGCGATCATGCGCGGATCGAGCAAAGAAGACGTGTTGGAACAAATCTGCCGCGCGGCCGTCGATTTCGGCGGCATGATGTTCGCGTGGGTCGGACGAGTGGATCAAGCGAGCCGGCGGGTGAAGCCTGTCGCCTCCTGTGGCGAGGGAACTGAAT
>DATKUQ010000445.1:0-4390 GCA_035530495.1 Burkholderiales bacterium | reverse complement strand
CAGAAGCGCCGGAATGGTGAGATAGTTGAGCGCCGCGATCAGCTCGTTCTTCGGCACGGTCCTCAGCAGCACCAGGCGACCGACCGGCACCATCATCGCCCCGCCGATCCCCTGCAGGAAGCGCGCGGCGACAAAAGCCGCCAATCCGCTCGACGCCGCGCACAGCAGCGATCCGCCCACGAATACGACGATCGCCGCGGCAAAAACGCTGCGCGAGCCGTAGCGGTCGGCGACCCAGCCGCTGATCGGGATGAACACCGCCAGGCTGACCAGATAGGAGGTCAGCGCAAGATTGAGCGCAAGGGGATTTTGGTGCAGATCCTGCGCGATCACCGGCAGCGACGTCGTGATGATCGTCGAATCCATGTTTTCCATGAACAGCGCACAGGCGACGATCAGCGGGATCAGAACAAACCGGGACATGGCGGTGAAGAACTGGCTAAGCTATTCGCTCTCGCGCGCCGGCGTGAGATCGGCGATCGCGAAACAACAGCGCACTGCCCCGCCGGCGTCGCGACATGGTCCCGCAGCATGCGCCGACGCCGCGGCTGCGGGCGCTCATGTGCGGCCGCGCCGGAGCCCGTTCAGGGCTTCACCGGGGGGGTCGCACGGTATTGACCCTGCATTGCCAGCATCCAGCCGGGATACTCAGGTGGCAGCGCGCTCACTTTGTCCAGCTCGGCGACGTCCTCGTCGGACAACTGCAGGCGCGTCGCGCCGAGGTTGTCCTTGAGCTGATCCGGCGTTTTCGCGCCGACGATCACCGTGCTCACCTGCGGGCGCGCGAGCAGCCAGGCCAACGCTACCTGCGCCACGGAAACCTGGTGGCGCGCGGCGATCGGGCGCATCGCGTCGACGCAGCGGAAAACGCGCGCCTTGTCGACCACGGGAAAGTCGAAGCTTGAGCGGCGCGCACCCTCCGGCCCTTTCTCGTCGGGCTTGAACTTGCCGCTGAGCAGGCCCCCGGCCAGCGGGCTCCACACCATGAGGCCGAGCTGCTGGTCCTGCAGCAGCGGCAGCACTTCGCGTTCCAGATCGCGCCCGGCTATCGTGTAATAGGCCTGCACGCTCTCGAAGCGCGTCCAGTGGTGTTTCTCCGAGATCGCCAGGCTTTTCATGATCTGCCAAGCCGCCATATTGCACAGTCCGATGTAGCGCACCTTGCCCGAGCGCACCAGATCGTTGAGCGTGGAAAGCGCTTCCTCCAGCGGGGTGAGCGGATCGAAGCCGTGCAGCTGGTACAGATCGATGTGCTCGAGCTGCAAGCGCTTGAGACTTGCGTCCACCTGGTTCATCAGGTGGTAGCGCGACTGCCCGCGGCCGTTGGCCGCCGTTTCGTCCATTACGCCCGTGGCCTTGGTCGCCACGACGATCTCGTCGCGCGGCAGGCCGAGACGCTTGATCGCATTGCCCGTCAGCGTTTCGGACTCGCCCAGCGAGTACACGTTGGCGGTATCGAAAAAGTTCACCCCTGCCTCGAAGGCCTGCTTCACCAAGGCGGTGGCGCCGTCCTGCTCCAGGCCGCCCATCACCTTCCAGAAACCCTGGCCGCCGAAGGTCATGGTGCCCAGGCACAGTTCGGAAACATAGAGGCCGGTGCGGCCCAACAGACGATAGCGCATGACTTTCTCCTTACGTTGTGGCAATGAATGCAAGGCTAGAGCTGTTCTGGCCGGTCCGGCGCAATCTGCGTTTCGGTCTCGCCGGCAAAGCGCAAAGCCCAGCCGACGAGCGGCGGGCCGAGAAATTCGAACACCGCGACCGCCGCGAGCACCAGCGCCGCGACCGGAGCCGCCGCGGCCGGGAACAAGCGCACGCTGGTCTGCACCAGCCCGATGGCGAGGCCGGCCATCGGCAGGAGCACCAGCCCCGTGGACGCGGCTCGCCTGAACGGATGGCGGAACGCGATCCCGCCGGCGAACGCGCCTAGCCATTTGGCCAGCGACCGCGCCCCGACCAGCGCCAACACCGGCCAGCCGTATTGCAGTAATTCCTGCGTCTGCAGGTTGGCACCGGCAAACACGAACAGGACGATGAAAAACAGCTCGAACGCCTCGCCGAAGTCGAGGTTCGATACCAGGTCCTTGTGCTCCAGGTTTTTCACCACGATGCCCAGCACCAGCGGCGCGAACAGCGTGGACAGGTTCAATGTCCCCGCCGCGCCGAGCGTGAACATGATCGCGCCCGCAACCAGCGCAAGGTGGTACTGCGCGGCTTTCTTGGTCTGCCGTGCAAGGAAGTGCAGCAGGTAGCCGACCAGGGTCGCCAGCAGAATGGATCCGGCGAGTCGGTACAGGGGCTGGAACACAGTCATTTGCCAGGGCGCGTCCGCTGCCGAGTGAAGCGACGGCAGAAGCGCGGAGAACACCAGAAACGCGATGACATTGTTCAGGGCTACCAGCGACTGGGATGCGTCGGTGACCGGTCCACTGGCGTTGGCCTCGTGGGCAACGTGAAGCAGCACCGCCGGAGACGAGGAAATCGCGATGGCCGCGACAAGCGCAGCCGGCAGCGTCGCCAAGCCGAAATGCGCAACAGTCAGGTAGACGGCCAGAAAGGTCGCCGCGCTTTCCAGCATCGAGGTGACGAGCAGGTAAGGCGCTCGCGCGATGATCCCCAGATCCAGAGACAGTCCAAGCCGATACAGGATGAGTCCGAGCGCGATGTCGACCAGCACATGCGCCTCCGACAGCACTTCGGCCGTGAGCAGATTCAGGCCGCTTGGACCGATGATCAGACCCACGAGCATGAAACCGGTGATGCTCGGCAGCCACGGCCATTTGTGCGCCAGGAAGCCGCCGATCGCGCCCGCGGCAAGCAGAATTCCAAACACCGCCAGGGTATTGGGCTCGAGCGGCCAGTTCGGAAGAAAGCCCATCAAAACAGTTTACCGCATGCGGCCCGCCGATGCCGGTCACTGCCCCGGGACCCCGGTATTCTCGCCCCGTGTGTTCTTGCAGGTCTTGATTCAGCCGGGCGACGGGCACGGACTGCTTCGGATTACCCGGCAGGCCATTGCCGATCGCGCTTGCGCGAACGAGTGCGTCAATTCCAGTCGCCGCCCCCTGAACTGTCGTCCCAGGAGGAACTGTCCGAGATGCCGAAGTCAGCGCCCCCCATGTCGTCCGGCGTGGCGTCCCAGTCCGAAGACGCCGACGGCAAAATCTGGTCAGCCTGAGCCGGACTGCCATCGGTAAAGTGATGCATCAGGGCCTCCCCGGCAACCATCCCCGCACCCAGCGCTGCGCCGGTCGCGAGCCCGCCGACTATGCCGGAGCCGAGGCCGCCCGCGGCCGAACCCATCGGCGAACCCATGCCGGTCCCGTATGGCTGCATCGGCGCGCCAGGACCGAAACCCGCGCCATACGCAGGTCCGTTGCGCCGACTCATGGCGCGAATGAAGAATACCAAGGCCGCGACCAAGGCGATGCCGACGAGCAACAAACCCAGTGGAAATCTGCCGCCAAGCCCGGATTGCGCTGTGTGCGCTCCTTGAGCCTGCCGCGTGGAAGCGCGGGCGGAGGCGATGCGCCGCTGCAGGTTCTGCACCGCCCCGGGTTTTGCGAACGGAAGGCCGGGAGCCAGACGCTCCGCCGTGCCCAGCTCCGCCGCGGCGCTCGCGAGACGACCCTGTTTCGCCAGCAGCTCAGCCTCGACAAAGTGTGCCTTGCCGCTATTGGGATGGTCGCGCAGGACCTGGTCCATCATGCCCTGCGCTTCGCTGAATCTGCCCGCGTCCGCGGCCTGATAGACCTGGTGCATCGTCGGGTCGGCGGCGGCAAGCGCCGTGCCGGCAAACGTAATGCTCATCAGCAACAGCATGTAATTCATCAAGGCACGTCTAAACATGGTTTTTTAAACTCCAGTAAGGTTTGCAGCAGAACGGGGGATGGACATGCCGCCATCGAGCCGGCGATAAGGGTCGCTGCCCGGCCTACGCCAGTAGACCGCTGCATGGCGCAAGAGTTCAGACACGACGGTCTCGTCACACACCGGAGCAAACCGGGCGCGCAGCGGGCTCAAGCGTGCGTGCGCGGGCGGGTTTCAGCGCCGGCGCCGCGGCAGAAATATTTTCTTACACAATTCAGATTGAACCAGTGGCGCGCATACCGCATCATAGCTACAAGTACTCGCTGCATGGCGCAAGAGACGGCTTCATCGGCCACACGGCTTGGACCTCATGCGGTCTTGCAACGTTCTTGAACGGGATGTCGACTACGCAAAATGACACAGGATGTACTCGACAAATTTTTCGCCGACTCGATAGCGCATTTGAGTCAGCAGCAGCCACAGGCGACCGGCTCTTCTCCCCCCTGTTTTGATCCGGTCCGCCAGGAAGGCCTCCGATCCCTCCCTGTCGGGGGCCTTCCACCTCCATCCGGAGACGCCG
>DATKUQ010000444.1:0-8988 GCA_035530495.1 Burkholderiales bacterium | reverse complement strand
CCGGCTGCACCACCATCAACAAGATGTGCGGCTCGGGGATGAAGGCGGCGATGTTCGCGCACGACCTGCTCACCGCGGGGAGCAACGACATCATGGTCGCCGGCGGCATGGAGTCGATGACCAATGCGCCCTATCTGCTCGCGAAGGCGCGCGGCGGTTACCGCCTGGGCCACGGTCAGCTGATCGATCACATGTTCTACGATGGCCTCGAAGACGCCTACACAAGAGATGAAAGAGGCGGAGGCCGGCTGATGGGCAGCTTCGCCGAAGATTGCGCGGCAAAGTACAACTTCACACGCGCCGAGCAGGACAAATTCGCGGTGACCTCGCTCGAACGCGCGCAGGCTGCCAACAAGAACGGCGCCTTCGCCTGGGAGATCACGCCGCTGAACGTGAAATCAGGCAAGGACGAGCGCTTCATGGAAATGGACGAATCGCCGTTCAAAGCCAATTTCGACAAAATTCCCGCGCTCAAGCCCGCGTTCAAGAAGGACGGCACCATCACCGCTGCCAACTCGAGCTCGATTTCGGATGGCGGCGCGGCGCTGGTGATGATGCGCCGCTCGACCGCGGAAAAGCTCGGCCTCGCACCGCTTGCGATCGTGGTCGGCCACAGCACCCATGCGCAGGAACCCGGCTGGTTCACCACTGCCCCGGTCGGCGCGATCAAGAAACTCTACGACAAGACCGGCTGGAGCGCGGGCACGGCGGATTTATACGAAATCAACGAGGCCTTCGCCGTGGTGACCATGGCGGCGATGAAAGAGCACCGGCTGCCGCACGAGAAGGTCAACATCCACGGCGGCGCCTGCGCGCTGGGCCATCCGATCGGCGCCTCCGGCGCGCGCATCCTGGTGACGCTGATCGGCGCCTTGCGCAAGACCGGCGGCAAGCGCGGTATCGCGAGCCTGTGCATCGGCGGCGGCGAAGCGACCGCGATGGCGATCGAGTTGGTTTGAACCAAATCAACCGCAATCAAAACCTTTCATGATCCTCAATCAGGAACAGCAGATGATCCGCGACTCGGTGCGCGCCTTCGCCACCGAACGCCTGGCCCCGCACGCGCCGCAATGGGACCGCGATTGCACCTTCCCGCGCGAGCAACTCAAGGAAATGGCCGGGATGGGCCTGCTCGGCGTGACCGTGCCCGAACAATGGGGCGGCGCCGGGCTGGACTACGTGTCCCTGGCCGTGGCACTGGAGGAGATCGCCGCGGGAGACGGCGCGACCTCGACCATCGCCAGCGTCCAGGCCCTGGTATGCAACATCCTCAACGGCTACGGCAGCGACGCGCAGAAGGAGCGCTTCCTCAAGCCGCTCGCGCGCGGCGAAACGCTGGGTTGCTTCTGCCTCACCGAACCGCACGTGGGTTCCGACGCCGCGGCGATCAGCACAAGGGCGCAGCGTAGCGGCGCCGAGTACGTACTGAACGGGGTCAAGCAGTTCATCACCAGCGGCAAGAATGCGGACGTGGCCGTGGTTTTCGCGGTGACCGACAAGGCCGCGGGAAAGAAAGGCATCAGCGCTTTCATCGTGCCCACCGACAGCGCGGGCTACGTGGTCGCCCGCATCGAGGACAAGCTCGGCCAGCACGCTTCCGACACCGCGCAGATCGCGTTCGAAAACTGCCGCGTGCCCGCCGCGAACCTGCTCGGGCCCGAAGGCCTGGGCTATCGCATCGCGCTGTCCAACCTGGAGGGCGGGCGCATCAGCATCGCCGCGCAGTCGGTGGGCATGGCGCGGGCCGCTTTCGAGGCCGCGTTGAAGTATGCGCACGAGCGGGTCAGCTTTGGCAAGCCGATCATCGAGCATCAGGCGGTGAATTTCCGCCTCGCCGACATGGCCACCCAGATCGAGGTGGCGCGGCAGATGGTGCTGCACGCTGCCGTCCTGCACGATGCCGGCCTGCCCTGCCTGAAGGAAGCGTCGATGGCCAAGCTGTTCGCCTCGGAAATGGCGGAGAGAGTCTGTTCCGACGCGATCCAGATCCACGGCGGCTACGGCTATGTCAACGATTTCCCGGTGGAACGCATCTATCGCGACGTGCGCGTGGCGCAAATCTACGAAGGCGCGAGCGACATCCAGCGCTTGGTGATAGGACGCGCACTCGCCGGGCGTTGATCCGCAGCCGGAGCGCGCGACCGCTCAGGGCTTCAGCGCCCGGTACAAAAACGGCAGGCTGACATCCATGCGGTAGTCGACGTCGGAGTGATTGTCGTCGAATTCCTCGTAGGTATGCCGAATGCCCGCTGCGGCGAGCCGCGCCGACAGCATGCGGCTGCCGTAGTGGATGTGGTACTGGTCGCGCCAGCCGCAGTCGATGTAGATGCCGCGCAGCGACTTCAGGTTGGCGCGGTATTTCTCCACCAGATTGACCGGGTCGTGGCGGCGCCAGTTGCTCCAGCGCCCTGGCACCGCCTCGCCGGTCTCCAGATTGAATGGGACGCGAAATCCCAGCGGCGCCTTCGGGTCCGGGTCGTAACTCGCGGCCATGCAGATGTTCATGATGCAGTGACCTTCGGCGGCGGACAGCTTCTCCTTCTTCCACACATGGTCGAGGAAGCGCTTGATGCGCCCGTCGTCGTATCCTTCGGCGGCGCCGCGGTAGCGCGCTTCACGGCGCATGTCCGCGGGGCCGGGCTTGCGCTTGGCCGCGCGGTGCTGCGCCAGCGTGTCGAGCGTATTGGGCCAGTCGTGCCAGTAGACGAAATCGAAATACGCGTCGCCGGAATGATCGGCGATCGCGCCCCAGTGTTTCGCATACTTCATGCCGTGGATGATCGATCCGTAGCCGCCGGAAGACTTGCCGAAGCAGCCGCGGTGTTCACGCCGCGCGAGCGTGCGGAACTCGCCATCGACGAACGGGATCAGCTCCTGCGTCAGATAGTCGGCATAGTCGCCGATCGCCGGGGAATTGATGTACTGGTTTCCGCCCAGCGCGGTGAAACAGTCCGGAAACACGATGATCGCCGGCCCCATCTTTTGCGCGTGGATGAGCCGCGCCGCGCGCTCGGGCACGTTGTCGCCGAAAGGCTTCCAAGCCGTGTGCGCAAGTCCCGAGCCGGTGAACCCGACCAGATCCCACAGTACCGGGAAACGCCGCCCGGGACCGCCCCGGCCGTACTTGGTGATGCCCTGGTCGTACTGCGGCGGGAGCCACACGCCGAGCTTGCGCACATGCGCATCGCCCAGCGGATTGCCCTGGAGAATTTTCGAAGTGTGCTCGAGCACGAACAGCGTGCCGGCCTTGCCTTTGGGGCGCTTGATTGCCATGGACGTTCTCCTGGACGATGCGCTTGCGGAAAGTGCGATTATCGCCCGAGACGGCGGCGGATAGATTCGAGTTCGAATGCGCCGCAGCGCCAACGCGACGCCCAGGCGCTACACTACGCCCAGAGCCGGCCCTGGACCCCAGGGCGCGGATCGGGAAATTGAACAAGGCAAAGGAGCAAACATGGCGGCACCCATCGATTTCTATTTCGACTTTTCCTCTCCCTATGGCTATTTCGCCAGCACCAAGATCGATGCCCTCGGTGCGAAGTACGGGCGCGAAGTCGTGTGGCATCCCTTTCTGCTCGGCGCCGCGATGAAAATCACCGGCGGTGCGCCGCTCCCCGGCGTGCCGCTGAAAGGCGATTACGCCAGGCGCGATTTCGCCCGCAGCGCCAAGTTCTACGGCGTGGACTACAAACTGCCTTCGGCCTTCCCCATCTCCTCGCAGGCGCCGGCGCGCGCTTTCTACTGGCTCAACCGCAAGGACCCGAAACAGGCGAAGGCGCTGGTTGCGGCGCTGTATCGGGCCTATTTCGTCGACGACGTCAACATCTCCAACCCGGAAGACACCGTCGCCGTGTGCGTAAAATTCGGGCTCAAGGCAGACGAAGTGCGCGCCGCCATCAACGATCCGGCAATCAAGGAACTGGTGAAAACGGAAGTGGACAAGGCCATCGCCCGCGGCGCCTTCGGCTCGCCCTACATCGTCGTCGATGACGAGGCCTTCTGGGGGGCCGACCGTCTGGAGCAGCTGGAAAAGTGGCTCGCCAACGGCGGCTGGAAGTACTAGGGCCGGTGGACGCTTAGGCCGGATTCAACTGCCGGGCGAACTCGCCGGCAAAACGCTCCACGGCATCCCAATCGGTGTATTCGTAGTCGCGCGAGGTGTCGGTTTCGCCGCCGCCCAGTCCGACGAACACGATCATCACACGCCGCTTGATCGGGCCGTACACGCTGTATTTGACCGCCCCGGCGAAACTGGCGATCAGCTGCGGCTGCCAGCCGGTCTTGCGCAGGAATTTGTCGATATAACGCTGTGCCGCTGCCGGTTTGGGTCGCGGCCCGCCGGCGCTGAGGCTCACCGAAAAAAAAGCGTTGGGCCGCTGCGCCAGCGCGCCTAGCTGCCGGCGTACCAGCGCGCGCAGATAGGCCGGATGCTTGCCGTAGTGTATCGACGCGCCGACCATCACACCGTCATACGCCGCCGGGTCCAGCCGCGCCGGATCGGTTTCGGCCGGAAACATGTCGACGCTGTGCGCCTGCTCCCGCAGCGTGTGCGCGATGCGTTCGGCGATCATCGTGGTCTGGCCTTCGACGCTGGCGTATATCAGGAGGATGCGGGACATGGGGGGACTGGGTTCTCGGTGAAGCGTTGATCGGCATTGCCGCTGCTGCTCGCGCGACGCTGGCGAAATGATGCGTGAGCGAGGCGGCGAAGTCAATTGCGAAGCCGCACCTGCGGAGACTGTCCTCGTTACGGCGCATCCAGCGATGCCCCCGTCCTTACCAGCCGAGTTGCCGCGCAGCGAGGTCCTTCATGATCTCCTCGGTGCCGCCGCCTATCATCATCACCTTCACCTCGCGGTAGATGCGCTCCGGCCGCGTACCGCGCACGTAGCCCGCGCCACCGAGGATCTGCACGGCCTGGTCGGCGCAGAACTGCATCGTCTGCGTCGCGAAATTCTTCAGCATTGCCAGTTGCGCCACCGGGTGAGCGCCCTGCTGCACGCGCCAGGCCAGATCTTCGAGCAGGGCGCGCGTCGCATCGATGCGCGTTTGCATGTCCACCAGCTTGTGCCGGATCACCTGGCGCTCGATCAGGGGCGCGCCGAAAGTGCTGCGCTCGCGCGCCCAGGCGAGCGCGTCCTCGAGGCACACCCGGGAGAAGCCACAGGCGATGGCCGACATGGTCAGGCGCTCCATGTTGAAATTGGACATGATCGCCTTGAAACCCTCACCCTCCGCGCCAATCAGGTTGGCCGCGGGCACGCGCACTTCGTCGAAGTAGAGTGCGGCCGTGTCCGAGGTCCACCAGCCCATTTTCTTCAGCGGCGTGCGCGTGAAACCCGGCCGCTCGCGTTCGACCAACAGCAGCGACACCCCGGCCGCGCCCGGTCCGCCGGTGCGCACCGCGACGGTGTAGTAGTCGGCGCGCATGCCCGAGGTGATGAACATCTTGGATCCGTTGACGACGTATTCGCCGCCCTCGAGACGCGCGCTGGTGCGCAGTCTGGCCACGTCGGACCCGCCGGAAGGCTCGGTGATCGCCAGCGCGCTGATTTTCTCCCCCGAGAGAATTTCGGGCAGCACGCGGCGCTTGAGCGCTTCGCTGCCGCAATGCAGGATGGGCGGGGCGCCGATGTCGTGCGACAGAAGGCTCGCGATCAGGCCGCCGCTGCCCGCCTCAGCGAGTTCCTCCAGCGCGACCAGGTGATAGAACACGTCGGCGGGCGTGCCGCCGTACTCCTCCGGAAAACCTATGCCGAGCAGGCCGACCGCGGCGGCCTTGCGGTACAGTTCGCGCGGAAACTCCCCCGCTTCCTCCCAGGCCTCCACCTCGGGCATGATTTCCTCGCGCACGAAACGGGCGAGCGCATCGCGGAACTGACTGTGCGCCTGGGTGTAATAGCGGCGATCGGGCAGGTTCAAGACGCATTCCTCGCAGAGCGTTTCATGGTTCGTTTCGCAGTGAGGGGATCTCTCCCCTCACACTCCCCTAGATCGGCCGCTGCAAAATGAATTTTGCAACGCATTTTAGTCACCCTCGTCCAGCACCCTGGGCTTCTGCGCCAGCGGGAACGCGTTGAACGGTTCGTTCGCGCCCTTGCCGGCCAGGGGCGAAGAGCGTCGCGCATTGGGCACCGCGCCGTCCACACGCAGGCAGGAGCCGGAGACGAAAGCCGCGGCCGGCGAAAGCAGATATACGATTGCCGCCGATACTTCCGATTCGGTGCCCAGGCGGCCGAGTGGCACGTGCTGATGCAGGCCGCGGATGCGCGCGCGCATTTCCGGGCCGTAGTGGTCCATGCCGCTGGAAGCGATCCATCCCGGAGCGACCGCGTTGACCTGCACCGGCGCCCATTCGAGCGCCGCGGTCTCGGTGAAGTTCAGCATGCCCGCGCGCGCCGCGCCCGAGTGGCCCATGCCCGGCATCCCCAGCCACATGTCGGCGACGATGTTGACGATGGCGCAACCGGCGGCGTGCTGCGCCATCCATTGGGTGTAACACTCGCGCGCCATCAGGAAGCCGCCGGTGAGATTGTTGCGCACCACCGTGTCCCATCCCTTGGCGGAGATGCTTGCGAGCGGCGCAGGAAACTGGCCGCCCGCGTTATTGACCAGGCCGTCTATCCTGCCATGCGCGGCAAGCACTTCGGCGACCGCGCGCTGCACCGCCTCTTCCTCGCGGATATCGCATACATGCGCGCTGGCTTTACCGCCGGCCTGCGCGATTTCGGCACAAACGCGCTCGAGCTTGTCGCGCGTGCGCCCTATGAGCGCGACAGCTGCGCCCAGGCTCGCCAGCTCGTGTGCGGTGCAGCGCCCGATGCCGGAGCCGCCGCCGGTAACGATGACCGTCCTGCCTTCGAACAGGCCGGCGCGGTATATCGACCGATAAGACGCGGCGGGAGTGGATGAGGGTACGGACACGCGCCGATTGTGCGTGGGCCGGCCCGCTTCGTCAACGCGGACCCGCACGCAAATCGGCGGGGCCTCGTCGACGGGCTCCGCTTAAGCGAATGCGTACTATTGATCGCGCATGATCCGCCCGGAGGGGCGGATCAGCAACGGGCACAGACGCCCTGCGATCGACGCTAGGTGTAGTAGAGGTTCAAATGGCTGCGGCGCTTGCGCGCGACGCCGCTCGCGTGGGCCGCATGCGCCACGGCCTTGGCTACGACCTGCGCCACCTTGCGGTTGAAGACGCTGGGGATGATGTAGTCCTCCGATAGCTCGTGCTTGCCCACCACGCTGGCGATGGCCTGCGCCGCCGCGAGCTTCATGTCTTCGTTGATGCAGGTGGCGCGGCAGTCGAGGGCGCCGCGGAAGATGCCGGGAAAGCACAATACGTTGTTGATCTGGTTCGGATAGTCGCTGCGGCCGGTAGCGATGATCCGGGCGCAATCCTGAATCTCCTCGGGCATGATCTCGGGCGTGGGATTGGCCAGGGCGAAAACCATGGCGTCCTTGGCCATGCTCTGCACCGCCTTGCGGGTGATGGTCCCCGGCGCGGACAGGCCCAGCAACAGGTCGGCCCCCTGCATCGCCTGCAGGACCGTTCCCTTGAATTTTCGGGTGTTGGTGTGAGCGGCGAACCATTCCTTGGCCACGTTCATGTTCTCCTTGCGCCCCTTGTACACCGCGCCGGTGCGGTCGCAGCCGACGATATCGGTTACGCCCGCAGCCAGCAGCATCTTGCTGCAGGCGACCCCGGCGGCACCGATGCCATTGACCACGACCTTCAGATCGGCCATTTTCTTGCGCACGATCCTGAGCGCGTTGATCACCGCCGCCAGCACCACCACGGCGGTGCCATGCTGGTCATCGTGGAATACCGGCACGTCGAGCGCCGCCTTGAGTCGCTCCTCGATTTCGAAGCAGCGCGGCGCAGAGATATCCTCGAGGTTGAAGCCGCCGAATGTCGGCGCCAGCGCGATCACGGTGCGAATGATCTCCTCGGTGTCCTTGGTGTTGAGGCAGATGGGGAAGGCATCCACCCCGCCGAATTCCTTGAACAGCATCGCCTTGCCCTCCATCACCGGCATCGCCGCTTCCGGGCCGATGTCCCCCAGCCCCAGCACCGCCGTTCCGTCGGAGACCACCGCAATGCAGTTCTTCTTGATGGTCAGGACTTGCGCTCTCGTCTTGTCCTCGGCGATGGCCATGCAGACCCGGGCCACGCCCGGCGTATAAGCCATCGACAGGTCGGCCCGCGTGCGTAGCGGTATCTTGCCGACGATCTCGATTTTCCCGCCGAGGTGCATCAGGAAGGTGCGGTCGGACACGCTGAGAACCCGCACGCCTTCGAGTTTCTTGACCGCCTCGATCACCTCCTGACCATGCCGTGTGTCGCCGACATTGACGGTAATGTCGCGCACCATCTGGTCCTTGGTGGCGGAAACCAGGTCGACAGCGCCTATGTCGCCGCCGACCGAACCGATGGTCGAAGCGAGCCCACCCAACATGCCGGGGCGGTTTTGCAACTGAACGCGCAGGGTGATGCTGTAACTGGCGCTCGGGGCGCCGTGGGGTACGGGATCCTTTTTGGGCATGATGGTCATTCCTGATTGAACGAACTGGGATGCTGTCCTGTGCAAGTCTACGCTTGAATGACCGCAGCGGGTTGAGCGCGCGGAGCCGCAGCCGAGCAGGATATCCGTCTCTCCGCAGCCTTCCGGCTTCGCCGCCGTCTGGCATCCGCCGGTTGCTATAATGCGTCTTTCGCGCGCGCCGCACGGGTGCGATACGCGCGCCGATTCGATTCCTCCTGCCGGCTGCCATGAGCACACTGAAAACCAACCTCAACGCGCGCTCGGCCGAGTTCCGCACCAATGCCGGGGCGATGTCGGCGCTGGTCGACGATCTGCGCGCCAAGATCGACCAGGTCGCTGCGGGCGGCGGCGAAACCGCGCGCGCCAAGCACGTCGCCCGCGGCAAGCTGCTGCCGCGCGAGCGCGTGCGCACTTTGCTCGACGCGGGCTCGCCCTTTCTCGA
>DATKUQ010000443.1:0-2347 GCA_035530495.1 Burkholderiales bacterium | reverse complement strand
CGCAGGTAAGCTGGCTTCGTCCCGAGAACGTCCGTCGCGTTCGCCGTTATCGCGAACGATCCGCACAGCGCAATGCAGATGGCGGCGCCCGACGTGATGAGCCGGCGACGCATGCTGAGCCAACGCTAGGCGTGGCGCCGGATGAAGTCGCGGATGCGCGGGTATAGCGATTCGCGGAAGCGCCGGCCGCTGAAAATCCCGTAATGGCCTACGCCCGGCGCGAGATAGTGCTCGCGCTTCTTCGCCGGTATCGAGGTGCACATGCTGTGCGCCGCCTCGGTCTGGCCGTTGCCGGAAATGTCGTCGAGTTCGCCTTCTATGGTCAGCAGCGCGGTCTTGCTGATCGCCTGCGGCCGCACCAGCTGCTCGCGCACGAACATGCGCCCCTTGGGCAGGGAGAATTCCTGGAACACGGTCTTGATGGTATCCAGGTAATACTCGGCCGGCATGTCGAGCACCGCGTTGTACTCGTCGTAGAAGCGCCGGTGCGCCGCGGCCGACTCGCCGTCGCCCGCGACCAGGTGATTGTAGAAATCCTGGTGCGCTTCGGCATGGCGCGACGGGTTCATCGCGACGAAGCCCATATGCTGCAGAAAACCGGGATAGACCTTGCGCATGGCGCCCGGGTATTTCGCCGGCACGCGGTCGATGACATTGCTCTTGAACCAGGACAGGGGCTTTTGCGTCGCAAGGTTGTTGACCGTGGTCGGGCTGCGCCGGGCGTCGATCGGCCCGCCCATCATGGTCATGGTGCGCGGCTTGACCGATGCGTCCTCCTCGGCCATGAGCGCGATCGCGGCCAGCACCGGCACCGTCGGCTGGCACACCGAGATGACGTGGACATCGGGTCCGAGGAAGGTGATGAACTCGCGCACGTAATCGACGTAATCGTCGAGATGAAATGCGCCATGGGTGAGCGGCACCATGCGCGCGTCCACCCAGTCGGTGATATAGACCTCATGCTCGGGCAAAAATGTGCGCACCGTATCGCGCAGCAGCGTGGCGTGGTGCCCCGAGAGCGGCGCCACCAGCAGCACCGTGGGATCGGCGCGCCCTTTGAGCGCAGCGCGCCGCGAACCGAATTCGCGCTCGAAGTGCAGCAGGCGGCAGAACGGCTTGTCGAGTGCGACGGTCTCGTTGACCGCGACGGTCTTGCCGCCCACGAGGGTCTGCTTGATGCGGAATTCGGGTTTTTGATAACGCTGGGTGACGCGGACGAAGAGTTCGCTGCCCGCCGCGATTTTGCGGCTGAAGGGAGAGTAGGAGAGCGGGCTGAACGGGTTGCTGAACATGTTGGCGTTCATGCTGGCCCACATCTTCCAGGGCATCAGCGCCGCGTGACTCATTTCATGCAGGGCATAGAGCAAATCGAGCACTCCCTTTCGAACACGTTGACTGCTTATACCAAATTCCCCGGCGTATGGCATTGTCCGCTGTCTGGAATTCGCAGACTTTTTTCGATGCTGGATAAGCCTCGTGCATGCTAGCCTGTCGTCCGTATTCGGCCATTTCCGCGGGATCTTGCTCGATGAAAACCGCATTGCGCGTGTTCTCGGCGCTGCTGCTGGTGCTGCTGCTCGCTTCGGCTGCGGGCTACCTCTGGCTGCGCCAGTCTTTGCCGCAACTCGACGGCACCGTCACCGTGGCCGGGCTCAAAGCGCCGGTGGATATCGTGCGCGACCGCTACGGCGTGCCGCACATCTATGCCCGCAGCGTGGCCGATGCCTACTTCGGGCTCGGCTTCGTCCACGCCCAGGACCGCTTGTGGCAGATGGAAATGAACCGGCGCATCGCCAGCGGACGCCTGTCCGAGGCGCTGGGCCCGGCGACCCTGGACGCCGACAAATTCCTGCGCACCCTCGGCGTGCGCCGCGTGGCCGAGGCCTCGCTGAAATATCTCAACGCGCAAACGCGCAGCCAGCTCGATGCCTATGCGGCCGGGGTCAACGCGTTTCTGGCGCAGCGCTCGGGTCCCCTGCCGCCGGAGTTCCTGCTCACCGGCGTCAAGCCCGCGCCCTGGCAGAGTGCGGATTCGGTGGCCTGGATCAAGATGATGGCCTGGGACCTCGGCGGCAACTGGCGCAAGGAGCTGCTGCGCATGCGTCTCGCGAAAAAACTTTCCGTCGCGCAGATCAACGAATTCCTGCCGCCGTACCCGGGCGATGCCCCGCTCGCGATCGCCGACTATGCCGCGCTCTATCGTCAGTTGGGCCAGCTGAACGCAGGCAAGCTCGCGGCGCTCGCGCTCCCCGGCCTGACCGAAGACGGCGCCTCCAACATTTGGGTGGTCTCCGGCAACCGCACGGCGAGCGGCAAGCCGCTGCTCGCCAACGACCCGCACCTGGGC
>DATKUQ010000442.1:0-9416 GCA_035530495.1 Burkholderiales bacterium | reverse complement strand
TGGTGTATGCCTTTTTCGACACCTTCGGCATCATCGACGCGACCACGCAGGGCGGGCCGATCACGGCGACCACGACCCTGGTGTACAAGGTGTACCAGGACGGGTTCAAGGGCCTCGACCTGGGCGGCTCGGCGGCGCAATCGGTGATCCTGATGACGATAGTCATCGCCCTTACCGTGGGGCAGTTCCGCTACATCGAGCGCAAGGTCCAGTACTCATGATCGAACACCGCCCCGGGTTCACATTTTTCTGCCATGCGCTGCTGATCGCGAGCATCGCCGTGGTGCTGTTCCCGCTGTACATCGGTTTTATCGCCTCGACGCATACGGCCATGCGCATGCTCCAATACCCGCTGCCGCTGCTGCCGGGCGCCGAGATGCTGAAGAACTATGCCACCGTGCTCGGGCACGGCGTCGAAGGCGCCAGCACCGCACCGGTGGGCAGGATGATGTTCAACAGCCTGGTGATGGCGCTCAGCATCGCCATCGGCAAGATAGTAATATCGATTTTGTCGGCGTTCGCCATCGTCTATTTCCGCTTCCCGCTGAAGAACTTCTTCTTCTGGATGATATTCATCACCCTGATGCTGCCGGTGGAAGTGCGCATCCTGCCGACCTACAAAGTGGTGGCGGACCTCGGCCTGCTCGACACCTACGCCGGACTCAGCGTACCCTTGATCGCCTCGGCCACTGCGACTTTCCTGTTCCGCCAGTTCTTTCTCACCATTCCGGACGAACTGATGGAGGCGGCGCGCATCGACGGCGCCAGCGCGATGCGCTTCTTCTGGGACATCGTGCTGCCGCTGTCGAAAACCAATATCGCCGCCTTGTTCGTGATCCTGTTCATCTACGGCTGGAATCAGTACCTGTGGCCGCTGTTGGTGACGACGCAGGAGAACATGTACACCGTGGTGATCGGCATCAAGCGCATGATCCCCGGCGGCGACGCCGCGGTGTCGTGGAACCTGGTCATGGCCACGGCGATGCTCGCGCTCGCGCCCCCGGCGCTGGTGGTACTGGTAATGCAGCGCTGGTTCGTCAAGGGACTGGTGGATACGGAGAAATGACCAAGGCCGCTTCGCAATTGCCCAAACGGCCACGACCTAAGGGAGCATGAGGGGAGAGATCCCTTCGTCAATAAGCTGATATGGCAAAACTCGAACTACGCAACGTCAAAAAAAGCTTCGGCAGCGCGGAAATCATCAAGGGCGTGTCCATCGAAATCGCCGACGGCGAATTCGTGGTCATCGTCGGGCCCTCGGGCTGCGGCAAGTCGACGCTCCTGCGCATGGTCGCCGGACTCGAAGCGATCACCAGCGGCGAAATCCTCATCGGCGACCGCGTAGTCAACAATCTCGAACCCAAGGACCGGGACATCGCCATGGTGTTCCAGAACTACGCGCTCTACCCCCATATGAGCGTTCGGCAGAACATGGCCTACGGCCTGAAGATCCGCGGTTTAGCCAAGAGCGACATCGAGACGCGGGTGCAGCGCGCGGCAAAAATCCTCGAATTGGGCGGACTGCTCACGCGCCGGCCGCGCGAGCTCTCCGGTGGGCAGCGCCAGCGCGTCGCCATGGGCCGCGCCATCGTGCGCGAGCCATCGGTGTTCCTGTTCGACGAGCCGCTGTCCAATCTGGACGCCAAGCTGCGCGTGCAGATGCGCTTCGAGATCCAGAAGCTGCACCACAACCTGGGCACGACCAGCGTGTATGTCACCCACGACCAGGTCGAAGCGATGACGCTGGCCGAGCGCATGGTCGTGATGAGCGCCGGCATCACTGAGCAGATCGGCACTCCGTCGGAAGTCTACGAGCGTCCGGCGACCCAGTTCGTCGCCGGTTTCATCGGCTCACCGGCGATGAATTTCCTGCGCGGCCGCGCCAACGCGTCCGGCCTCGTGCTCGCCGACGGCGGGCACCTGGGCGTACCCGTGCCCGCAGCTCTGAGCGGGCGTGAACTCGTGCTGGGCATCCGCCCCGAACACCTGGAAGTGTGCACACCGGACGAGGCGCTGTTCACCCTGCAGACCGAGATGCGCGAGATGCTCGGCGCCGATACGCTGGTGCATGGGCTGTTCGGCAAGGAACTGCTGGTCGCGCGCCTGTCGGCAGCGGAGCACCCCTCTCCGGGCCAGGCGCTGCCGCTGCGCCCCCTGCCCGGGTCCCTGCACTGGTTCGACGCCACCAGCGGGGCACGCTTGGAGACCGCTTGACCGAAGACAAGGTCGGCATGAAACCCTGGCCCTATCCGCGCATCATCGCTCATCGCGGCGGTGGCACGCTCGCTCCGGAAAACACGCTGGCCGGCCTGCGCAAGGCGAAGGAACTGGGGTTTGCCGGCGTCGAGTTCGATGTCATGCTCGCCGGCGATGCCACCCCGATCCTGATGCACGACCAGACCCTGGAGCGCACCACCAGCGGCAGCGGCGCGATCGCCGAGACCGCGTATCGCGACTTGCAAGGTCTCGATGCCGGCAGCTGGTTCTCGCGCGATTTCGCGGGCGAGCCGGTGCCGAATTTCGAGCGCGCGGGCCGGCTGTGCATCGAACTCGGGCTCTGGGCCGACATCGAAATCAAGCCGACAACGGGTTTTGAGACCGAAACCGGCCGCACGGCGGCGCTCGCCGCACGCGAACTCTGGCGCGGCGCGCCGGTACAGCCCCTCTTGTGCTCGTTCCGGCCGGCAGCGCTTGCCGCGGCGAAGGAGGCCGTGCCCGAGCTGCCGCGCGGCGCGCTCACCAAAGGCATCCCGCCGGAGTGGGAACAGTGGATGCAGATGCTCGGCTGCGTCTCGCTGCATTGCGATTACCGCAAGCTGCTGCCGCAGCAGGCGCGCGCGGTGCGCGATGCGGGTTACTGGCTGCTGTGCTACACCGTCAACGACCCCGAAATCGTGCGCATGCTGTTCGATTGGGGCGTGGACGCCGTCATCACCGACCGCCTGGACCTGATAGCGCCGGACTTCGCCTAGACGCCGCTACCGAAGCGCGCCAAAGGCGTACGAAGCGCCGCCGGGTTGCCGATTCGGTCAGTCGGCTCGGGTCCATAGGGTAAAATTCGTCGGTTCAAGGCATTTCGGTGCATAGCGTTGACATGAACGGAGCCAAATGAAGCGCGCGCTGGTCGTTCCGCTGGTCGTGATTTTGGTGCTCGGCGCCGGCGGCGTGCTTTACTGGCAACGCGCGCAGAGCCCTGCCCCGCCCGACACGGTCCTCACGCTTTACGGCAACGTGGACATCCGCCAGGTGCAACTGGCATTCAACGGCTCGGACCGGATCGATCGCATGCTGGTCAGAGAGGGGGAAAGCGTGCGCAAGGGTCAGCTCCTTGCCACGCTCGACACCACCCGCATGCAGCAAAATGTCGCCATGCTGCAAGCGCAGGTCGCAGCACAGGAACAAGTCCTCGCCCGGCTCAAAGCGGGTAGCCGGCCGGAGGAAATACGCAAAGCGCGCGCAGACGCGGAAGCCGCCAGGATAGAAGCGGATAACGCCGAACGGACCTATCGCCGGCTCAAGGAACTGGTCGCGCGCAAGTTCGTCGCGCAGCAGCAGGCGGACAATGCCAAGGCCGCGGCAGACGCCGCCCAGGCGAAATACGCTTCAGCGCGGGAAACGCTGCGGCTGGCCGAGTTGGGCCCGCGCGCGGAGGATATCGCCGCCGCGAGCGACACGCTCAAAGCAAACGAGGCGGCGCTCGGGCTTGCGCGCACGCAGTTGGCCGATGCCTCCCTTTATGCGCCGGCCGAGGGCATCATCCAGGACCGCATCCTCGAACCCGGTGACATGGCTTCGCCGCAGCTTTCGGTCTATACCCTGGCCCTGACCGATCCGATCTGGGTACGCGCCTACGTGCAGGGACCGGACCTGGGCAAAATTCATTATGGAATGCGCGCCGCGGTGACCACGGACAGTTATCCCGGCAAGCGCTATCTCGGGTGGCTGGGATACATTTCCCCCAGCGCCGAATTCACCCCGAAATCGGTGGAAACGGCCGAGGTCCGGTCCAAGCTGGTATATCAGGTGAGGATCTTCGTGTGCAACCCGCAGAACGAACTGCGCCTCGGCATGCCCGCCACGGTGACCATTGAGCTGCATCAGCCGCAATCGGCCGATGTGGGAACGTCTCCCTGCCAGCACCCCTGATGCCGCCGACGGCCGCTGCTCATCCGGCGAGCCCCCGGTCCCCAGCGGGCGCAGGAGGCGATACCGCGCTGCAATTCGACCAGTTGTCCAAGACGTTTCGCGCGGATGGGCGACTCGTTCAGGCGCTGGACACGGTGAGCTTTCGCGTTCGGCACGGGATGGTGACCGGCCTCATCGGCCCCGACGGTGCCGGCAAGACCACGCTCATGCGCCTCGCCGCAGGCTTGCTCGCCCCCGATGCCGGCAGCGTCACCGTGCTCGGCAAGGACGCGACCACCCAGTCGCTGCAGGTTCAGGCCGGCATCGGCTATATGCCGCAGCGTTTCGGCCTGTACGAGGATCTGACAGTGCAGGAAAATCTCGACTTGTACGCCGACCTGCAAGGGGTCGCGCACGTCCATCGTGCCGGCCGCTATCGGGAATTGCTGCACATGGCCGGGCTCGCCCAGTTTGCGCGGCGCCTGGCCGGGCAGCTCTCCGGCGGCATGAAGCAGAAGCTGGGGCTGGCCTGCACCCTGGTGCGCCAACCCGCCTTGCTGCTGCTGGACGAACCGACCGTCGGCGTGGATCCGCTGTCGCGGCGCGAGCTGTGGGCCATCGTCGACCGCCTGGTGCGTAATCAAAATACCACCGTGCTGCTGAGCACGGCTTACCTGGACGAGGCGGAACGTTGCGACGAAATCGTTCTGCTGCATGAAGGCCGGCGCCTGGATCAGGGCGATCCGAAGATCCTGCGCGACCGCATGCAAGGCAGAACCTATGCGGTCAGCGCAGCGAATGTATCCAAGCGATCGCTGCAGGCGCATTTGTCGCAGACCCCCGGCGTGCTGGACGCATTGATCCAGGGCGAGCATGTGCGCCTGGTGATGGAAGATGCAACGCGCCCCAGCCTCGAGCGCATGCTCCCGGGCATGCATGACGTATCTCTCGCCGAAGTGCCGCCGCGCTACGAAGACAGCTTCATCGCGCTGCTCAAGGCGCAGGCGCATGCGCAAAGCGCTGCGCCGCCACGGCCGGCCCCCGCGGAGGCGCTGCAGTCGCGCGCGAATACGGCAAGCGGCGCAGCGTTGATAGAAGTGGACCGGCTGGAGCGGCGCTTCGGCGATTTCCGCGCCGTCAAGGGCGTCAGTTTTTCCGTGTCGCGCGGCGAGGTCTTCGGTCTGCTCGGCGCCAACGGCGCCGGCAAGACCACGACATTTCGCATGCTGTGCGGCTTGCTGCCGCCCAGCGGCGGCAGCCTGCGCGTTGCCGGCGCCGATCTGCGCCATGCGCCTGCAGCCGCACGGGCACGCATCGGCTACATGTCGCAGAAATTTTCCCTCTACGGGCAGCTCAGCGTGATGGAAAACCTGCGCTTTTTCGGCAGCACCTACGGCTTGTCCGGCCGGCGTGCCGAGCAGCGCACGCAATGGGCAATGGCGGAATTTTCGCTGGCGCCGCTCGCGGCTTCCACCAGCGGCGATCTTTCCCTCGGCTACAAGCAACGTCTCGCATTGGCCTGCGCCTTGATGCACGAGCCGGATATCCTGTTTCTGGACGAACCGACTTCGGGGGTGGATCCGCTCGCCCGGCGCGAGTTTTGGCAGCGCATCAACGCGCTTGCCGAAAGCGGCGTTACCATCATGGTGACCACGCATTTCATGGAAGAAGCCGAATATTGCGACCGCCTCGCGATCATGGCGGCCGGCGAAATCCTGACCATCGGCACGCCAACTGCGATCAAGCAGCGCGCGCGCACAGAAACCCTGCCCGAACCGACCATGGAAGACGCCTTCATCAGCTTGATCGAAACCCGGTCCCCGGCTGAGGACCGGCCGTGAACGAGCGCCGACATGCGGATGAGGCGGCGGCGCGGGGAACATTCCGCATGCGCCTGGGCGGCCTCGTACGCAAGGAGTTCCTGCAGATCTTCCGCGATCCGAGCAGCATCGCCATCGCCTTTCTGATGCCCCTGGTGCTGCTGCTCTTGTTCGGTTACGGCGTGTCGCTCGATTCGGAATCGATACCGGTGGCGCTGGTGGTGGAACAACCCAGCGCGGACACGGCCAGCTTCACCGCCGCTTTCCACAGGTCCCGCTATTTCGTACCCGCCACCTACGCCACCACCCGGGCCGCCGAAGCGGCAATGATGGAGCGTCGCGTGAATGCCATCGTTGTCTTGCGGCAAGACTTCGCGCAGCGTCTGCGCAGTGCGGATGGCGCGCCGATTCAGCTGATCGTGAACGGCGTCGATGCGAATACCGCCCAGATCATCGCGGGCTACGTGCAGGGCGTATGGGGCAACTGGCTGGAGCGTATCGCCCTGGCGCGCGGCCGGTCTCTGGCAATGCCCGTGCAGATAGAACAGCGCGTCTGGTTCAACAGCGAGCTGCGCAGCCGCAACTTTCTCGTGCCCGGCCTGGTAGCAATCATCATGACGCTGATCGGCGCGATGCTCACGGCGATGGTGATGGCGCGCGAATGGGAACGGGGCACCATGGAAGCGCTGCTGGTGACGCCGGTGACGATGACGGAAGTCATCCTGGGCAAGCTGATTCCTTACTTCATCCTGGGCATGGGCGGACTGGCGCTTTCCGTGGCGATGGCGCTCTGGCTGTTCGAAGTTCCCCTGCGCGGCTCGCCCTGGCTGCTGTTTGCGACATCGGCATTATTTCTGCTCACCGCCCTGGGCATGGGCCTGTTCATTTCCACCGTCGCCAGAAGCCAGTTCGTCGCCGGACAGATCGCCATCATCACCACCTTCCTGCCCGCATTCCTGCTGTCCGGATTCATTTTCGACATCGGCAGCATGCCCGGTATCGTGAAAGTCATCACGCACGTCATCGCCGCACGGTATTACGTGGCGATTCTGCAAACGCTGTTTCTCGCCGGGAATTCCTGGAGCGTGGTTCTGCCGAATGCGCTCGCGCTGGCAGCGCTGGCCGCGATCTTCCTCGGCCTGACGCAGCTGAAATCCCGCAAACGCCTGGAGTAAGGCACCATGTGGCGGCGCATTCTGGCCCTTACGATCAAAGAGTTCCTGACCCTGTTCAAGGACAAGCGCAGCCGCGTGGTCATCATCGTGCCGCCGCTGATCCAGCTGATGGTGTTCGGCTACGCGGCAACCTTCGATCTGAAACACGTTCCCTTTGCGGTGTTCAACGAAGATCGCGGCGCCGCCGCACGGGACATGATCGCGGCATTTCGCGGCGCGCCCAGCTTCGTCGAAGTGGCACGCCTCGCCCGGGACGGAGAAATTGCGCCCATGATCGACAGCAAGCGGGCGCTCATGGTCATGCGCATCGGGCCGCGCTTCAGCGCGAATCTGCTCGCCGGACGCCCGGCCGCGCTGCAGATCATCGTCGACGGGCGCAATTCGAATACGGCGCAACTGGCTGTCAACTATGCGCGATCCATCGTCGAGCGCTTCAACAGCCAATGGATCGCCCGCCACGGCGGCAGGCAGCCTCCGGCGAAAATCGAAATGCGCGCCTGGTTCAATCCGAATCTGGAAAGCCGCTGGTTTTTCATACCCGGCATCGTCGGCCTGCTCACCCTGCTGGTCACCATGCTGGTGACTGCGCTGTCGGTCGCGCGCGAGCGCGAACAGGGAACGTTCGACCAGCTGCTGGTCACGCCGCTGCGCCCGGGGGAAATCCTGTTGGGCAAAACCTTGCCGAGCTTCCTCATCGGCATTGCCGAGGCCACGCTGATTACCGTAGTGGCGGTATTCTGGTTCGACGTTCCCCTGCGCGGCGAGCTGCTGACCCTGTATACCGGAATCACGCTGTTTCTGCTGTCCGCCATCGGCTTGGGCCTGATGATTTCCTCGCTCGCCGTCACACAGCAACAGGGACTGCTGGGCGCCTTCTTTTTCATGGTGCCCGCCATCATCCTGTCCGGCTTCGCGACGCCGATCGCAAATATGCCGCACTTGGTGCAGGACCTCACCCTGCTCAATCCCTTGCGCTATTTCCTGGTGGTTTTGCGCGGCGTGTTTCTCGAGGGGACGCCGTTTCACCTGCTGCTGCACGAATTTTTCGCGATGGCCGCAATCGGCGCAGTAGCGCTGGCTATCGCGGCCTGGCTATTCAGGCACAGGATGTACTGAAGCCACAGCCGGCGATACGCGCCGGACTCAGTTCTGCTTGTGCACCTGCATCGCCTCGAGAAAGCGCGACACCAGGTTGTAGCCGGCGATGGTTGCGGTGAGCTCCACCAGGTCCTGCGCATCGAAATGCTTCGCGACTTCGGCGAACAGCTCGTCGGGCACCTGGATCTGCCTGGTCATTGTGTCAGTGTAGGCGAGCACCGCGCGCTCGGCCGCATCGAACAGGGGCGACAGCTGCCAGGCCCCGAGCGCGGCGATCTGCTCCGCGCGCGCGCCCTCCTTCAGCGCGAACGGCAGGTGCGCCTGGTATTCGTAATCGGCGCCGTTGAGCACGGCCACGCGCAGGATCGCGAGCTCGCGATAACGCCCGCCGAGCTTCGTCTTCTGCCGGATCGCGGTGAACAAACCCAGCCAGCCCTCCATCACCGCCGGACTGTGCAGCAGCACCTTGTACAGGTCGAGCACCTTGCCGCGTTCGGCCTTGATGCGCGCGACCAGCGGCGCGAGCTCGGGGTGGTCCTGTTCTTCGATGTATGGAACGCGTGGCATGTGATGTCGACATCCTCGGCAAATTGTCATTCCGAGGCCAGGGGCCGAGGAATCTGTTTTTTTGATTTTGCTTAGAAGCAGATTCCTCGCTTCGCTCGGACTGACAGGGTTGGGCGAATGAAAGAAATCCCTAAGTCAGAACGGCAGCTGCGCGCCGGGCTTGGCCGCCGCGAGCACCGCGCGAAATTCGGCCTGGATGCGTTCTATCGCCGCCTGGGTGTCGCCCTCGAAGCGCAGCACGATCACCGGCGTGGTGTTGGAGGCGCGCGCGAGGCCGAAGCCGTCGGCGTATTCCACGCGCAGGCCGTCGAGTTTGACGATTTCGCGCGCGCCGGGAAAGCGCGCGCTTTGCTGCAGTCCCGCTATCAGCCGGTGCGGTTCGCCCTCGGCCAGCTTCCAGTTGAGCTCGGGCGTGTTGACCGAGTCGGGCAGCGCGTCGAGCACCGCGTCCGGATCAGAGGAGCGGCTGAGGATTTCCAGCAGCCGCGCGCCCACGTACTGCGCATCGTCGAAGCCGTACCAGCGCTCGCCGAAGAATATATGCCCGCTCATTTCGCCCGCCAGCGGCGAATGGCGCTCCTGCATCTTCGCCTTGACCAGCGAGTGCCCGGTCTTCCACATCAGCGGCTTG
>DATKUQ010000441.1:0-4388 GCA_035530495.1 Burkholderiales bacterium | reverse complement strand
TGCGCGCAGACCTATACCAAGGCGATCTTCCGCACCGATGCCATCACCCCGGTCAAAACCCTGGAGCCGGGACTGCACATCCTCGAATTGTCCAACGGGCCGACATTGGCGTTCAAGGACATGGCGATGCAGCTGCTCGGCAACCTGTTCGAGTACGTGCTGGCGAAAAGCGGCGAGCACATCAACATCCTCGGCGCCACTTCGGGCGACACCGGCTCCTCGGCAGAGTATGCACTGCGCGGCAAGCGCGGCGTGAATGTATTCATGCTCTCGCCGATGGGCAAGATGAGCGCCTTCCAGACGGCGCAGATGTTTTCGCTGCAGGACGCGAACATATACAACATCGCCGTGCGCGGAGTGTTCGACGACTGCCAGGACATGGTCAAGGCGGTGAACAACGACAGCGCGTTTAAGGCGCAGCAGCGCATCGGCGCGGTCAACTCGATCAACTGGGCGCGGGTCGCGGCGCAAATCGTGTATTACTTCCGCGGCTATTTCGCGGTGACCAAGTCGAACGACGAAGAGGTCGCGTTCGCCGTGCCTTCGGGGAACTTCGGCAACATCTGCGCCGGCCACATCGCGCGCATGATGGGTCTGCCGATCGCGCGGCTGATCCTCGCCACCAACGAAAACGACGTGCTGGACGAGTTCTTCCGCAGCGGCCAGTACCGCGTGCGGCCGACTAGCCAGGTCCGGCAGACTTCCAGCCCGTCGATGGACATTTCCAAGGCGTCCAATTTCGAGCGCTTCGTCTATGACCTGGTCGGGCGCGACTCAGACCTGGTGAAAGCGCTATGGAGCAAAGTCGACGCAGGTGGCGAGTTCAATCTCGCCGACACGCCGTACTTCGCCAACGTGAAAGAGTACGGCTTCGTATCCGGCTCCAGCGTCCATGCAGACCGGCTCGCGACCATCCGCCGCGTATACAAGGACTACGGCGTGATGATAGACACGCATACCGCGGACGGGCTCAAAGTCGGGCTGGAACACCGGCAGCCGGGCATTCCGCTGATCTGCCTGGAGACGGCCCTGCCGGTGAAATTCGCCGAGACCATACGCGAAGCGCTGGGGCGCGATCCCGATTATCCGCCCGGCTGCGAAAACCTGGAGTCGCTGCCGCAGCGCTTCGAGGTGATGGATGCGGATGCCGCCGCAGTAAAAGCCTACATCGAGCGCCACGCCGGGCTTTAGGCTGATTAGGACTGCAAGCGCAGTCCCGGAGCGCGCTGTTCGCCCAAGGCGAGCGCGCGAGCGCAAGCGCGATGTGCATCAGAGAGCCTTGAGCTTGTACAACAGCTCCAACGCTTCTTTCGGGCTGAGTTCGTCCGGTTTGGTCGCCGCGAGCAGATCCAGCGCCGGATGCGGTTCGGGTTCGGGCGCGGGCGCGATTCCGCCCTGGGCTCCTGCAAACAAGTCCGTCTGGCCGCCGCGGGTCAGGCTCTGCTGCTCCAGCTGCAGCAGATAGCGCTTCGCCGCGCGCGTCACGCTGCCCGGAACGCCGGCGAGTGCCGCGACCTGCAGGCCGTAGCTCTGCGAGGCCGGGCCTTCCTCGACCGCGTGCAGGAACACGATGGAATCCTTGTGCTCGACCGCGTCCAGGTGGACGTTTGCGACCTCGCGGTATTCCAGCGCGAGCCGCGTGAGTTCGAAATAGTGGGTGGCGAACAAAGTGTAGCTGCGGTTCTTTTCGATCAGATGGCGCGCGATCGCCCAGGCCAGTGCCAGGCCGTCGAAAGTGGAAGTGCCGCGCCCGACCTCGTCCATCAGCACCAGGCTGGCCGCGCTCGCGTTGTGCAGGATGTTGGCGCTCTCGGTCATTTCCACCATGAAGGTGGAGCGGCCGCCGGCCAGATCGTCGGCGGCGCCGATGCGCGTGAAAATCTGGTCGATCGGGCCCATGCGCGCCGCGCGGGCCGGCACGAAGGCGCCGACGTGGGCCAGCAGCACGATCAGCGCCACCTGGCGCATGTAGGTGGACTTGCCGCCCATGTTCGGCCCGGTGACCAGCAGCAGCCGGCGCGCGGCGTTCAGGCGGCAGTCGTTGGCGATGAACTGGTACACCTGCGCTTCGACCACGGGATGGCGGCCGGCCTCGATTTCGATCACGGGCTCGTCTACGAACTGCGGGCGGCACCAGTTCAGGCGCAGGCTGTGCTCGGCGAACGAGCCCAGCAGGTCGAGTTCGGCCAGGCTGCGCGCGATGCGCTGCAGCGCTGGAATATGCGGCTGCAAGGTCTCCAGCAACTGCTCGTACAGCGCTTTTTCCAGCGCCAGCGCGCGCTCCTGCGCCGACAGCGCCTTGTCCTCGAAGGCCTTGAGTTCCGGCGTGATGTAGCGCTCGGCGTTTTTCAGCGTCTGGCGCCGGCGGTAATCCGCCGGAATCTTTTCCACATGCGCGTGGGTGACTTCGATGTAGAAACCGTGCACCCGGTTGTACTCGACCTTGAGGTTGGGGATGCCGCTGCGCTCGCGTTCGCGCGCTTCGAGCGCGACCAGGAACTCGCTCGAATTGGTCTGCAGCGCGCGCAGTTCGTCCAGCCCGGCGTCGTAGCCGTCAGCGATCACGCCGCCCTCGCGCAGCAGCGTCGCGGGCTCGGGCAGGATTGCGCGCGCGAGCAGCAAGGCGCAGTCGGAAGGCACCGCGAGTCCCGCGCGCAGTTCGGACAGGCGCGGCGCGGCTGCGCGAGCGAGCAACGCCGCCAGCTGGGGCAGGGCGGCGAGGCTGTCGCGCAGGGCGGAGAGATCGCGCGGCCGCGCGCTCTTCAGGGCGATGCGCGCGCCGATGCGCTCCACGTCGGCGATGCGGCGCAGCGTCTCGCGCAGGGCCGGGCTTGCGGCTTGCGCCAGTTCTTCCACCGCCTCGTGGCGGTTGGCGAGTACGGCGCGGTCGCGCAATGGGTGGTGCAGCCAGTGGCGCAGCAGGCGGCTGCCCATGCCGGTGGTGCAGCCGTCGAGCAGGCTGTACAGCGTGGGCGCGGGCGTGCCGCGCAGGGTTTCGGTGAGTTCGAGATTACGCCGGGTCGCGGCGTCCATGCGCACGTAATCGTCCGCGCGCTCGGGGCGCAGCGCATTCACATGCGAGAGGGCCTGGCCCTGGGTCTTGCGCGCGTATTCGAGCAGCGCACCGGCGGCGGCGATGGCCGGGCGCAGGTCCTCGCAGCCAAAACCCGCAAGCGAGTGCACGCTGAAATGTTTGAGCAGCTGCTCGCGCGCGGCGGTGTAGTCGAAATGCCATTCGGGCAGGCGGGTCAGTGCGGCCGTGCCGTTCAGCTCGGCCAGCGGGCCGCGATCCGCGACCAGGATCTCGGCCGGACGCAGGCGCGTGAGTTCGCCCGCGAGCAGCTTCTGCGGGATCTCTGCCACGCGCAATTCGCCGCTCGCAAGACTCAACCAGGCGAGACCCACGTTGCGGTCTTCGCTCGCGAGCGCGAGCAGCAGGTTGTCGGATTTTTCGTCGAGCAGCGCGGAGTCGGTAAGCGTGCCCGGGGTGACGATGCGGGTGACGGCGCGCTCCACCGGCCCCTTGGAAGTGTTCGGGTCGCCGATCTGCTCGCAGATCGCCACCGACTCCCCGAGCTTGAGCAGCTTCGCCAGATACTGCTCGACCGCGTGGTAGGGCACGCCCGCCATTTTGATCGGCGTGCCGGCGGAAGCGCCGCGCGTGGTGAGCGTGATGTCGAGCAGCCGCGCCGCTTTTTCCGCGTCGTCGTGGAACAGCTCGTAGAAATCGCCCATGCGGTAGAACAGCAGGATGTCGGGATGCTGCGCCTTCAGGCGCAGGTATTGTTGCATCATCGGGGTGTGTTGAGCAATGTCAGCCATCAAGAAAAGCCTGTTTTCCGTCTAATTTCATAGTACGTTAGCGTTTATCGAAGTCCGACAATGTTCTCTGGAATCCGGCAAAAATGCGAAACGTCATGCGAAACGTTTCAACCCTCACCGCGCTGGCCTGCGAGCGGCTGAAACGCGGTTCCCTCGGCGATCCGACTCATCCAGGCCTGCGGATCATGGCGCGCCCGTCGGGCGCCAAGGTGTGGATCTACCGTTACCGTGACTCTGCAGGGAAGATGGCCCAACTGCTGATCGGGTCATTCCCCGCATTATCCCTCGCCGACGCGCGCAGCGAGTGGCGAAATCATCGCGCCATCCGGGACAAGCACGGCGATTCGCGAGACGAAGTACGCCGGCGACAAGAGGCTGCCAAGGCGGCGGCGATGCGCGGCAAGGGCTACACGCTGACTCGTGCCGCGGAGAGCTATCGGAAGGAGCACCTGTCCAAGCTCGCGCGCGGCGACGGGCAGTGGCGCATTCTGGAGCGCGAGATCCTGCCCGAAATTGGCAGTCTGCTCTTAGCCGACCTCAAGCCCTCTCAGGTGATGGCTGCAATC
>DATKUQ010000440.1:0-3335 GCA_035530495.1 Burkholderiales bacterium | reverse complement strand
CTCCAACCACGGCACCGCCCGCATCCTCACCGAGACAGCCAGCGCAAACCTGGTGCGCTCGATCGAAATCAAGCCCGAGGAACTGGCTGATATGCGCCGGGGGCAGGGGGAGTACAATCCCGTCAAGACCTCATGGAATTTCCCGCTGCTGTGGAAGGCCGGAATCTGGTCGCCGCGGATGATGGTTGAGTACCAGCTCTCGGCCACCCTGGCGGCGCTAAATCAGGTCGCTGCGAATAGAGTCCAGTTCAACAAAGCGCAGTACGTGGCGCTCAAGCGTGCCTGCGACGGCGAAGACTGGCCGTATGCCTATATCTTTCCGGCTTCGCAGAGCGATCCCGGCTCAGCCGCCCGCCTGCTGCAGGCACTCCAGCGCGGCGAAGTGGAGATACAAGTGGCGAGAGCGCCGTTCGAGGCCGCGGGGCGCGGATTCGAAGCGGGCAGCCATGTTGTCATCCTGCGCCAGCCTTATGCAGCCTGGGTCAAGTCGCTGCTCGAGGAGCAGGACTATCCCGACCTGCGCAGGCGCCCGACCGATCCTCCCGAAATGCCCTACGACGTCACCGCCCACACCCTACCCTGGCTGATGGGAGTTGAAGCGGTTGAAGCCGCGGAGGAGTTCGCGGCGGATCTGGAAATGGTAAAGGACAAGATCTTCTTCCCCGGACAGGTGTTGGGAGGGGGGCGAGGCGGTTTTGCGATCGAGCCGGGACATAACGATGCTTACGCCGTCGCCGACGACCTGCTTGATGCCGGTTTCAAGGTCTACAGGCTCACCGCGGACCTGACCCAGGATCAAGAGAAGTTCGCCAAAGGCAGTTTCATCGTTGCCCGCGCCCGAGGGCTCGAGGAGAAGCTGAGGGCGATGGCAGCGGAGCGCTATTTCGTCGCTCACGGCCTGAAAGCGCTGCCCCCTGCTTCAGCCATTGCGCCACTGCACGGCCCGCGCATCGGTATCTACGAACCGTGGGGCGGCAACATGGACGCAGGATGGACGCGCAAGATTCTCGAGCTGTGGAACCTGGAGTACGAGATTGTCCGCAACGCAGACATCAAGGCCGGCGGGCTTGGTGAGCGTTTCGACGCGCTCATTTTCGCCGACGGCATGAACGCCGACGGCATCCGCAACGGCCGCAGCGAGTGGCCCGAACAGTACATGGGCGGCATCGGTGACGAGGGCGTCGAGGCGCTGAAAGCGTTCGTGACCGAGGGAGGCCACCTGGTCGCATTCGGCCGCACCAGTATGTCAATCGCCGAGATTCTGGATCTGCAGGTCGCCGACAAGCTTCAGGGTCTCAAGCAGCAGGAGCATTTCTCGCCGGGTGCGATCGTCAGAATCACACTCGACGGAAAATCTCCACTGTGCTACGGCCTGCCCGAAGAGCTTTCCGTGCTCAAGGTCTGGGGCCCGGCGTTTGCGCCGGCGCCTGATGCGCGCGACTGGAGCGGCCTCAGAATGGCCGCCGTGTTCCCCGACTCCGGCGTTCGGCGCAGCGGCTTCCTGCTCGGCCCGGAGTACTTGCACAACGCCGGTGCGATCGCAGTTCAGCAGCTCGGCAAGGGCAGGGCGGTCCTGTTCGCTTTCCGGCCGCAGTTCCGCGGTATGACCCATGGTGGATACAAGCTAATATTCAACGCGCTGTTCTGGGGATGCGGCGACTGAGGGGGGTAAAGCTAGAATGAGCGAAGAGGCCGGGCGGTCGCGCAGGCGGCCCTACTCGATGCGTATGCTCGTGGGGCTGAACCTGGGCATCGCGCTCTTCATCCTGATGCTGCTGTTGCCGGCCCCGCCCGGCATGGCGCCGAAAGCGCAGCGGATGGCGGCGGTGGCACTGCTGATGGCAACCTGGTGGATCACAGAGGCGGTGCCGATTCCGGTGACGGCATTGCTGCCGCTGGTCCTCTTCCCCGCACTGGGCGTCATGGGCACGCGCGATGCGGCTCCCAACTACACCGACCAGCTGGTCTTCCTCTTCCTCGGGGGATTCCTGATCGCTGCGGCGATGACCAAGTGGAACCTGCACCGCCGCATCGCGCTGCACACGATCCGCGCCGTCGGCACCGGCCCCTACCGGATCGTGCTCGGCTTTATGATCGCCACCGCCTTCCTCAGCATGTGGATCTCCAACACGGCTACGGTGCTGATGATGCTGCCGATCGCGATGGCGGTGGTGCGCAAGCTGAGCGAGGGGGCGAAACTCAACGGTGAGGGCGGCGAGGAGAGCGAACGCGAGATGCGTCACAACTTCGGCGTGGCGTTGATGCTCGGCATAGCCTATTCGGCGAGTATCGGCGGCATCGGCACGCTGATCGGCACGCCGCCGAACGGGGTGTTCGTCGGCCAACTGGCGCGCAACTACGCCGGCGGGACGCCGGAGGTGGCATTCTCGCAGTGGATGATCGCTGCGCTGCCTGTTGTTGTGGTGATGATTCCGCTCGCGTGGTTGATTGTCCTGCGTTTCGCGCCGCAGGTGCGGATCAAAGATTTCGATGTCGGCGGCGGGGGTAAGGATGTAATCAACTCGGAAATCGCCCGCCTCGGCCCGATGAGCCCGGCGGAGCGTAAGGTGGCGATCGTCTTCGCCCTCACGGCGCTGCTATGGATATTCCGCAGGCCGATCGACCTCGGCTTCGTCACTATCCCGGGTTGGGGCCCGCTCTACGGCAATGCCGGTTTGTGGAGCGACGCCACCATCGCGGTGATGATGGGCATTGTGCTTTTCGTCTTGCCGGCCGACCTCAAGCGCTTCTCCCTGCTGGAGGAACGCAAGCGCAACTTTCTGCTCGACTGGCGCACGGCGCAGGAGAGCGTGCCGTGGGGCATCCTGCTGCTCTTCGGCGGCGGCTTCGCGCTGGCGCACGGCTTCTCCACCAGCGGCCTCAGCCTATGGATCGGCGAGCACCTGCGCTTCCTCGGCGGGGTGCCGGTGGTGCTGGTGATAATGACGATCGCGCTGCTGATGACCTTCCTCACCGAGATGACATCCAACACGGCGACGACGACGTTGATGATGCCGATCCTGGCTGTGGCCGCACTCGACCTCGGGCAGCACCCCTTCCTGCTGATGATTCCCGCGACTTTTTCCGCGTCCTGCGCCTTCATGCTGCCGGTGGCGACGCCGCCCAACGCGATCGTCTTCGGCACCGGCTGGGTGACGATCCCGCGCATGTCGCGCACCGGCCTGCTGCTGAACTTCATCGGCGTGGCGGTGGTGACGACGGTGGTGCTGCTGGTGGTTACCCAGGTCTTCGGCATCCAGATCGGCAGCATTCCCGACTGGGCGACTCATCTCAAGGGCGAGGCGGCACATCAGATAATCGGCCAATAGCCAAGG
>DATKUQ010000439.1:0-6574 GCA_035530495.1 Burkholderiales bacterium | reverse complement strand
AGGACCTGCTGCGATCGCCGCCCGTCATCCAGCAAGGACAATCGGTGACCGTGCGCGCGCTTGGCCCCGGATTCCAGGTGAGCGCCGAAGGCAGGGCGGTCAACACCGCCGCGGAGGGCCAGATAGCGATGGTGCGCACGGATACGGGGCGCACTGTCAGCGGCATCGCACACCTGGGCGGGATAGTCGATATTCAGTAAAAACAATCAGCTAACGGTGCTTTTGAACGATTTGAAAAATATTGCGGGTTTCGGCCTAAAGTTCCACGGTGGATTGCCGTTAAAGAGCCATACAGCAGTAGGCTGAGGAAACGACTATGAAAATCGACAGTACACTCAAATCAATCGGTCCCGGCACAGTCAGCGCGGGCAGCACCCGGTCCAGCAAGGGCGCGCCCAGCAAGCCAAGCTCCGGCGGAGGCGAAAGCGTCCAGTTGAGCCCGCTTTCCTCGCAAATGCAGGCAATCGAAGCCAGCATGGCGGAGACCCCGGTGGTCGACAGTGCGCGCGTGGCTGAAATCAAGCAGGCGATTGCCGACGGCCGCTTCAAGGTGAATCCGCATGCGGTGGCCGACAGCCTGTTGCAGACTGCGCACGATCTGATCCAGTCGAAACTCGCCTGATGCTGCACACTACGTCCCGCGATGCCGGCCCGGCGGTGAGCGCCGCCGTGTTTGTCGCCGGTCTGCAGGACGAACAGGCCGCGCTTGTCGCATTCACCGGCCTGCTGCAGGCCGAGCAGGACGCACTCGTCCAGGGCGACGCCGATCGCCTCGCGGAGCTCGCCTCCGCCAAGGCAGACAAAATCGAGCTGCTTAGCTACCTCGGCGAACAGCGCAGCCGCCATCTCGCTGCGCAAAATCTGAACGACAACGCAGACGGAATGCTCGCCTGGCTAAAACGCAATTCGGGCTTTGGCGCAGCGGTGGGGAAACTATGGCGGGAACTGCTGGAGCAGGCCAAGCTAGCCCAGCAGCTCAACGCGACCAACGGCGTGCTGATCCAGAGCAAGCTGCAGCAAAACCGGCTGAAGCTGGCGGTGCTGCAAACATCGGCGGCTTCCGGCGGCGTCTACCGCTCCGACGGACAATTGGGCCCGCTGCGCGGCACCAAGTCTCTGAGCCAGGTTTAGCGGCCTGTCGAGAGTCCGGGGAAGAACGCCTCTTCTTACCCCCTGATTCGGAGCCTGCCGAAATTTCTTCCTCTCCGAAGCAATCCTGTCCGCAAGCGTAGCCTGCCGGTTTTTTTCCGCGCTCGACCGCAGTCAGCCAATCCGCTCGAATTGCGCCGGTCCCTGCCCTGCGCCAGCTAGCGCGCCGGCACGGCACCCTCGAGCGGAATGTCGATCACCTTGCCCGGGTTTTCCGCCAGGATCATTACCGTGACGCGCCGGTTGCGCGCCCTGCCCGCGGGCGTATCGTTCGACATCACCGGGTCGTTCGGACCGTAACCGACGGCGCTCAGGCGGTCTCCGGCAACGCCGTTGTCGATGAACAAGCGCACCACGCTGCTGGCGCGCGCCGCCGACAATTCCCAATTCGAAGGAAACTGGCTGGTGCTGATTGGCGTGTTGTCGCTGTAACCCTCTACCTGAATTGCCTGCCGCGTCGTCGCGAGCACCCTGGCGACGCGCTGCAACGCAAGGTCCGACGCGGCGCGCAATTGCGCCTGCCCCGATGCGAACAGCACGCTCGCGTTGATCTCGACCGCTACGCCACGATTGCTCTGCGTCACCTTCACCTGCCCGCCGCGCACCAGCGGCTCCAGCACCTTGAGTATGTCCAGGGCGATCGAGCGCATCTGTTCGCGCTGCCGCGCCTGCGGGTCGACCGGCCTGCGTATCCTGTGCGTCGGCAGGGTTCGCGGCAACGCTTGCGGCGGGGCCTGCGCCGCGGGCACGGTCCGCCCGATCGCCTTGCTGCCGAATGCCGTGATCAGGGAGTCGCTCAACACGCGGTATTTGCCCTCGCTGACGGAGGACAGCGCATACATCACGACGAAAAAGGCAAACAGCAGCGTGATGAAGTCGGCATAGGAAACCAGCCAGCGCTCGTGGTTGTCCGACTGTCTCTGATCGAGGTATTTCCTCCTGCGGCGCATGAGGCGGGCTATCCTGTGCGAGCGCGGCGCGCGCTCAGCGCGCCATGCCGCCCGGCCCCTGGTCGGCGACATAGCCGAGCAGACGGTTCTCGATCATGCGCGGGTTCTCGCCGCTGGCGATCGATACCAAGCCGTCCACCAGCATCTCGCGCGCGAGCACCTGCCTCGCTATCAGCGACTTCAGCTTGTTCGCCACCGGCAGGAATACAAGATTGGCCAGACCCACGCCGTAGATGGTCGCGACGAAGGCGACGGCGATGCCGCCGCCCAGGCGTGACGGATCGGACAGGTTTTCCATGACGTGAATCAGCCCGAGCACGGCGCCCAGAATGCCGATGGTCGGCGAGTACCCGCCCGCGGCTTCCCAGATTCGCGCCGCCTGCCGATGATGTTCCTCGAAGCCGATGATCTCGACTTCCATGGCTTCGCGCAGTTTTTCCGGCTCGGCGCCATCGACAAGCAGGTGCAGGCCCTTGCGCGCGAACGGGTCGGCAGCCATGCCGGCGTGCTGTTCGAGCGAGAGCAGCCCCTCCTTGCGCGCCGCGACACTCCAGCGCACGACGTCCGCTATTACGCGCCGCGGTTCGAAGGCGGGCGGCAGCACCACCCATTTGGCCATTTTCACGCCGCGCGCGAATACCCGTGCCGGACTTTGCACCATCACCGCGCCCGCGGTCCCGCCGAACACGATCAAAAACGCGGCGCCCTGCAACAATGAACCTACATATCCGCCCTCGAGGACTTGTCCTCCGATGATCCCGGCCAGGGCGACCGCAATGCCGATGAGGCTGCCGAAATCCACAATTCAGAGGTTCCGTATCTGGCTGCGCAGGCGCGCGATGGCCTGGCTGTGCAGTTGGCAAATGCGCGATTCGCTTACGCCGAGCGTCTCGCCGATCTCGCGAAAGTTGAGTTCCTGTTCGTAGTACAGGCCCATTACTACCTTCTCCCGCTCCGGCAGGCCCGCTATTGCGTCTACCAGGTGCTCGCGCAGCTTGCGGTCGAGCAGCGCTTCGAGCGGGTTGGCAGCGCCGTCCTCGCAATGGCGCTCGAGGAAGTCGCCGCCCTCGCCGTGATTGAAATCCTCGAACGAGATCAGCTGATAGCCGCGTGCCTCCTGCAGCATCGTCTGGTATTGCGCGAGAGGCATTTCGAGCTCGGCGGCCACCTCGTTCTCGATCGGGGCGCGACCCAATCGCTGTTCGAGCTTGGTGATCGCGTTCTCGATGCGGCGCAGGTCGCGGCGGAAGCTGCGCGGCAGCCAGTCGGCCTGGCGCAAGCCGTCCAGTATGGCGCCGCGGATGCGCTGTGCCGCGTAAGTCTCGAACTGCGCCCCGTGCGATTCCTCGTAGCGGTTGACGGCATCGAGCAGGCCGAGCATGCCGGTCTGGATGACGTCGTCGATTTCGACGCTGGCGGGCAGCTTCGCCATCATGTGGTGCGCAATGCGCTTGACCAAGGGCGCATACTGCGTCAGATAGTGCTGTGTATCGCGGCGTGCAGTGGCGGTATACATGCTGGTTCCCGTGGTTGGATTAGGCGGCTGCGGCGCGCTGGCCGTTCGAGTCGATGAGTCGGCGCATGAAATCGTCGAAGCCCGAGTCTTCCTCTTCGGCGCGCGGCCAGCCGGTGACCGCCTGCGCCAGGCGCCGAAAGCTCGCCGCGGCCGCAGCCCCGGGAAACGCCGCGACCACCGGTAGGCGCAGCTGCGTCGCATGCCGCAGCTTCTCGTCCGAGGGAACATGCCCCATGAAGTGCACCGATGCCCGCAGGTAACGCCGTGCCACGGCGGACAGGTTGTCGAAAATCGTTCGCGCCTCGCTTTCGCTGGCCACGTCGCTGATCAGCACGTGAAATTCCCGGCGCGCGATCTCGTTGTTCAGCCATTTAATCGAAGCGTAGGCCGCGGTGAGTGCAGCGGTACTGCAGCCGGCTATGACTATCACCTCCCGTATCGCAGTGCCTGGCCAGGCGAGAGCGCCGGCGCCGCGCAGGGGAGCGCCGACCAACAGCGTATCGACCGGAAAACCCAGTCGGCCGCATCGATCGATCAGGCGCTGTTGCTCCGGCGCCGGCAGTTGCGCCAGAGAACGGCCGCCGCGCACGAGCGGCAGTATGCGGATTCCGGCCGGACCGCGCACGATCACCTCGTCGAGAGTACGCGAGCGTCTGATCACGTCTTCGAAGTCGAAGCGCGCCTGAAGTCCGAGCGCCGCAGTGACGCCCTGCGTGCCAGGATGTGCGTCGAGGATCAGCACATCGTTGCCGCCCTCGGCCAGCGCCCCGGCAAGATTGATGGTGGCCGCTGACGTGCCGCTGCCGCCGGGGCTGATCGACACTACGCGCAGCCCGCTGCGGTCGAGCAGCCGGCGCAAGCCTTCGGCCTGGTCCGCTCGCATTTTCAAAGCCCCCCGGCAAAAGTCATGTTGCCACGGCCCGACACTGGGGAGCACCGGGCGAGGCGCCCGGAACGAAGCCACCGCGGGGGATATTCGCTCGCATTGCGATAGGTCCTAGCCAAGGCGCGCTCCGGCGAAAGCGCTTTCCGCGGTCGCGGTGGCCAGGACCAGCTGGCATTCGGCCGCGTCGAGGTGATGCACCGAGGGCGCCACGGCCGGCGACAGCGCGCGCTGCAGCAAAGACTCCTTGTCCGGCAGGTGCAGGTCCTCTGGAACGCGCTGGCCGTCGGTGACGTAGTGCAGCGACAGCTGATGGCGGATGGCGACGTCGAGGGCGGTGGCGATACCCACCGCCTCGTCGGTCTTGGTGATGATGCAGCCGTGCACCCCGCCGCCGCGGTACACGCGCACCACGTCGTCCAGCGTCTCGCCGTTGCCTGCGGCGTTGAGCAGCAGAATGCGCCGGACCTCGGTTCCGGGCGCGGACAGCAGCGCCAGATGCTCCGCCACCATTTGGTCGCGCTGGCTCATGCCGACCGTGTCGATCAGCACCAGGTGCTTGCCGCGCAGATCCTCGAGCACGAACTGCAGGTCCGATGCGTCCTTGACCGCGATCACGCGCACGCCCAGCAGTTTGCCGTAGATGCGCAGCTGCTCGTGGGCGCCGATCCGGTAACTGTCCGTAGTCAGCAGCGCGAGCCGCTCTGCGCCGCCGCGCACGACGCAGCGCGCCGCGATCTTGGCCACTGTGGTGGTCTTGCCCACGCCGGTAGGCCCGACCAGCGCGTAGACCCCGCCGCGGTCGACGATTTCATCCTCGGCGCCAACGACGCGCAGATTGCGGCCGAGTACGGCCTTCACCCAGGCGAGCCTCTGCTCCGGCGCCAGGCCCGAGGGCATCTTCTCGAGAAACCGCCGCGCCAGCGCCGCACTGAAGCCGGCGCGCAGCATGTCGCGCAGCACGCGCGCCTTGCCCGGTTCGCGCCGCTGCGCCGTGTCCCAGGCCTGGTAGACGAGTTGTTCCTCGAGCAATCCGCGCATGGACTTGATCTCGCTCACGAGCCGGCGCGAGACCGGGTTGTCCGCAGCGGCCGCAGCAGGCGCCGCCGGCTGCGGGCCGGGGCGCGCCTCTGCGGCTTGGTCCTTGCCCTGACGTACGCGCCGCGCGGCCTGCATGGCCGTCTGCTGCGGCAAGTCGCCCTGGGCCATGGCGAGGATCTCCACGCCTCCGTCGACCGCGCGGTTGGACAGGATCAGCGCATCCGGCCCCAGACCTTGTTTGACCAGGCTCAAGGCCTGACGCGAGGTGTTGGCGAAAAATTTCTTGACGTTCATGCTTTACCCCCGAGCAAGGCGGTGACTTTGATATTGCTGGTATCTGGAATTTCGCTGTGCGCGATGACCTTGATCTGCGACACGGCGCGGCGCAGGAAGCGCGCCAGCAGCACGCGCAATTCGGCCGGCACCAGCAGCACCGGCGGCAGCCCCAGCCGTTCCTGCCGTTGCGCCGCCGCGCCGGCTTCGCGCAGCAGCGTATCGACCAGCCCAGGCTCGATGCCTGCGGCATCGCCGCTCTTGGCCTGTACCGCCTGCAGCAGAATGCGTTCCAGTCCTGGCTCCAGCGCCATCACCTGCAACTCGTTGCTTGCGGGATAGAGCTGCTGCATGATGGCGCGGCCCAGCGCCACGCGCACCAGCGCGGTCAGCTCGCCCGCGTCCTGCACTTTGGCACCGTGCTCCGCGAGTACTTCGATGATGGTGCGCATGTCGCGGATATGCACACCCTCCTCGAGCAGGCGCTGCAGCACCTTTTGCACCGTCGAGAGTGGCAGCAGCTTGGGCACCAGGTCTTCGACCAGCTTGGGCGACTCGCGTCCGACGTGATCGAGCAGCTGCTGCGTTTCCTGCCGGCCCAGTAGTTCGGACGCATGGGTCTGCATCACGTGATTCAAATGCGTCGCGATCACGGTGCCGGCATCGACCACCGTGTAGCCGAAGGTCTGCGCCTGCTCCCGCGCGCCGGCCTCGACCCACACCGCGGGCAAGCCGAACGCCGGATCGCGCGTCACCGCGCCG